>CAYZKM010000329.1:0-5870 GCA_964478525.1 uncultured Bifidobacterium sp. | reverse complement strand
CGATCTGCCGGCGCTGCCCGACATGTCGGGCTTCGAATCGGTCACCGGCACATTGTTTGTCACTGAGGGTGAGTCCGTGGACTACGAGATCACGACCTCGACCGACGTGCCGGAGCCCGCGAGCCTTGCTGTCCTGGGTTTCGGCCTGACCGCGCTGGCCGGGATGCGTCGCCGCAACCGGAGGTAGGCCCCGGCCGCGGCGATCCGGCCGGCTACAGGACTGCTTCGGCCACCACCCGCATCGCATCGGCGCTGGCGCCTTTCAGCACCAGCGTCCCGATATGGCCGGCCTTGGCGCAATCCTGCCAGGCCGCCAGCCGGTCCTTGATGCGGGCCGCCGGGCCGCACAGCGAAATCTCATCCACCAGCTTGTCGGGGACCAGAGCCGCGGCCTCGTTCCGCTTGCCGTCCAGGTACAGGTCCTGGATCGCCTTGGCCTCGCCCTCGTAGCCCATCTGCACGGCCACGTCGTTGTAGTAATTCTTCTTCCGCGCCCCCATGCCGCCGATATACAGCGCCAGTTCCGGCTTGATCGCATCCCGGCACGCCTGCACGTCATCGCCGAGCTTGGCTCGGACATAGGGGGCGACGTCGTAGTTGGACAGGTCGGCCGGCCGGCCGGCCTTCCTGCGGCCCTCGATGGTCGGCACCGTGACGATCTCGGGCCGTTCGGGGGAGTAGAAGATCGGCAGGTTGCCGTCGGCGACCTCGCCCGAGTTCCGCAGCCCCGCCGGCGTGATGGATGCGGTGAAGAACCGCACATCCGGGCTGCCATGCGCGATGCTGCGCAGCGGGCGGCCAAGGCCGGACGCCGCCGGGCCGGTCAGCGGAATGTCGTAGTGTTCCCCGTGGAACTCCAGCGGCTTCTCGCGCGCCAGCACCTGCTTGATGATGGCGATGTATTCTTTGGTACGGGTCATGGGCTTGCCGAACGGCACGCCGTGCCAGCCTTCCACCACCTGCGGGCCGGATGCGCCGACGCCGCAGATGAAGCGGTTGCCCGACAGCGCCTGCAGCGACAGCACGGTCATCGCCGCACAGGCGGGGGTGCGGGCGGGCATCTGCATGATGCCGGTGCCGGCGTGGATCTTCGTCGTCCGCGCCAGGATCCAGGCCACCGGCGACACCGCATCGGTGCTGTAGGCCTCGCCGGTCCAGACCTGGGAAAAGCCGAGTTTCTCGGCCTCCATGACGCGGTCCATGTCGAGTTTGGGATGCGGGCCGGACATGTCGACCGTGATGCCGAGGCGCATGGGGGATATCTCCTGTCGTGTTATCGGTTGGGCTGCGAGGGCGCGGCTACAGCCTGGACAGCACCCCGTCGCGGAAGCGGTGCATGTTGTCGACCGTGCCCTGCAACGACTGGTTGGCGCCATAGCCGAACAGCCGCACATCGACGGCGCTGACGCCCAGGGCCTTCAGCTCGTTGATGTCGTTCACCCATTCGGCATCGCTGCCGGTGAACATCTCCCGCTCGCCATCGATCCTGGCGGACGGCTTCACACCAGGGCCGGACAGCACACGCAGGGCCACCGTGATTCCGGCGGGGTCGCGCCCGCCCTTGTCACAGAAGCCGCGGAACCGTTCCAGCCCCTTCCTGAACAGCCCGAGCGTGTTCATCGGATGCTGCGGATTGGTGCCGACCGGGTACCAGCCATGGGCATAGCGCACCGTCCGGCGCAGCGCGGGCGCGCTTTCGCCGCCCACCCAGATGGGGATCGGCGCCTGCGCGGGCTTGGGCGTGAACACCACATCATCGAACTTGACGTATTTGCCCTCGAACTTCGGCTTGTCGGCCGTCCACAGCTCTTGGCAGGCGGCCATCCATTCGTCGGTGACGTGGCCGCGATCGTCGAACGGCGCCGCACCGATGGCCTCGAATTCCTCCCGGCACCAGCCGACGCCGATACCCAGCGTCAGCCGGCCCTTGGACAGGTAGTCGATGGTGGACAGCAGCTTGGCCGTCAGCACGGCCGGCCGGTGCGGCACCACCATGACCGACAGCACGAAGCGCAGCTTCCTGGTCAGCGCGGCGATATAGGCCGTGGTCGCCAGCTGCTCCAGCCAGGCGGCCGAGGCGCCGGCGGGGAACTCGCCCGTTCCCGTGTAGGGATATTTCGAGTCCAGGTTGGCCGGCACCATGATGTGGTCGCTGACCGTGACATAGTCGAAGCCCAGCGCCTCGCCTTCCGTCACGATCTTCACCAGGCTGTCCGGCTCGATCAGCGGGCCTGACGTGGGAACGTTGAAACCGATCTGCATTGCCAGCTCCTTCGCCTGTTACCGAGCCTTGGCCACGACCTCGTCACGGAACTTGCGCATGTTGTCGACCGTCGCTCCCAGGGTCGGGCCGAACAGGCCGAAGTCGAACGACGTGACGCCCACATCGCGCAGGGCCTTGATATCGCCCACCCAGTCCGCCGCGCCGCCGGTGAACAGCTTGCGCTCCCCGTCGACCGTGCCCTTGGGCTGGGCCTCGGGGTTCGACGACACGCGATAGGCCAGCCCCACCGCATTCGGGTCACGCCCGGCCTTGTCCGTCAGGCCGCGCAGCTTCGCCACGCCCGCCTTGAAGCGGGTCAGCGTGTCCATCGGGAATTGCGGATTGGTGCCGATCGGATACCAGGCATCGCCGTATTTCGCGGTGCGGCGCAGGGCCGGTCCGCTCTCGCCACCGACCCAGATCGGGATCGGCTGCTGCACCGGCTTCGGCGGGAACAGCACATCCTTGAATTGCACGTATTTGCCGTCGAATTTCGGTTCGTCGGCGGTCCACAGCTCCTTGCAGACCATCATCCATTCGTCCGTCACTGCCCCGCGTTCGGCGAATGGTGGCGCGCCGATGGCAAGGAACTCCTCCTCGCACCAGCCGGCGCCGATGCCCAGCGTGATGCGGCCCTTCGACAGATAGTCCAGCGTGGCCAGGATCTTTGCCGTCAGCACCGCCGGGCGGTGCGGCACCACCATCACCGACGTCACGATCCGCAGCTTCGAGGTGGATGCGGCGATGAACGTCGCGGCGGTCAGCTGCTCCAGCCGCGCGGCGGCGGCGCCCGAGGGGAATTCGCCGGAATCGGAGTAGGGGTAGCGGGAGGCGATCGAGGTCGGGATCATCACGTGATCGCTGACGGTCACATAGTCGAAGCCAAGCTGCTCGGCTTCGGTCGCGATCCGCACCAGGCTGTCCGGATCGATCAATGGCCCGCTGCTGGGCGCGCTGCATCCGATCTGCATGATGGTTCCTCCCGTTTGAATTGCGCAGTCGGCGAGGATAGCACACGATGGCGGGATAACTGGCAACCGGGGGAGGGCTGCCGTGGAATTCGGCATCCATATCGGCACGCGCGGCTGCATGACGACGCGGGAGAACGTGTTGGCCTTCGCCACCGCGGCCGAGGCGCAGGGCTACGGCATCCTGGGTGTCGCCGATCACGTGGTCGCCCCGGTCTCGACCGCCGTGCGCTACCCCTACACGACCGACGGGATCTGGCCTGGCGCCCCGACCGGGGAGTGCATGGACACGCTTGCGGTACTGGCATTCCTGGCCGGCTGCACCCGGACGGTCCGGCTGCTGACCTCGGTCATCGTGGTGCCGCATCGCCAGCCGGTGCTGACTGCCAAGCTGTTCTCCACCGCCGATGTGCTGTCGGGCGGGCGGGTGATCGCCGGCGTGGGCGCCGGCTGGATGCCCGAGGAATTTGCCGCACTCGGCACCCCGCCCTTCGCCGAACGCGGGGCGGTGACGGACGAATACATCCAGGCGTGGAAGACGCTGTGGACCCAGGACCGGCCTGCGATGCAAGGCAAGTATGCGTCTTTCGACAATGTGGTGTTCGAGCCGAAGCCCGTGTCCAAGCCGATCCCGATCTGGGTGGGCGGCGAAAGCCCCCGGTCGCTGCGCCGCGTGGCGGAGCATGGCGATGCCTGGTACCCCGTGTCGAACAACGCGCAGGTCCTGCTGAACACCCCCGCGCGCCTGAAAGCCGGCATCGACCGCATGCGCCGAGCGGTGGAAAAGGCGGGACGCGATCCATATTCGGTGGATGTGGCCTATGTCTGGTTCATGCCGCCGTCGTGGAAGGAACGTGAGGGCCCCGAGGGTGGGCGCCTGATGTTCAGCGGCGACGGGGATGCTATGCTGGAGGACGTGGCCGCCCTGAAGGCTATCGGGGTGCGCCACTGCATCTTCTATATGCAACGACCGACGATCGGGCAGACGCTGGAACTGCAGCAGCGCTTCTCGGAAGATGTGATACGGAAGGCAGGATGAACGTACCACACGGGATGACGCCAGCCTCTCGCCCCTACCCCCAACCGGACCACCGCCCGATGACCGACCTCGCCTGGATCAAGTCCGCCCCGCTGGACGCGCTGATGGAAGCCGCCGCCGCCAGACGCGACGCGACCTATGGAAGGCTGGTGTCCTATTCGCGCAAGGTGTTCATCCCGCTGACCAAGCTGTGTCGGGACGTTTGCCACTACTGCACGTTTGCCGAGACACCGAAGCCCGGCAAGCCGGTCTACCTGTCCAGGGACGAAGTGCTGGCCATCGCCCGCGCCGGGCAGGCCGCCGGCTGCACCGAAGCGCTGTTCACCCTGGGCGACAAGCCGGAGCTTCGCTATCGCGCGGCGCGGGAGGCTCTGGCCGAGCTGGGCCACGAAACCACGATCAGCTATCTGCGCGAGATGTGCGCGGCCGTGCTGAAGGAAACCAGCCTGATCCCGCACGTCAATCCCGGCGTCATGACGCGCGAGGAGATCGCGTCCCTGCGCGACGTGTCGGCCAGCCAGGGCGTGATGCTGGAATCCACCTGCGCCAGGCTGTGCGAACCTGGCGGCGTGCATTTCGGATCGCCCGACAAACACCCGGCGGTGCGGCTGGAAACCCTGCGCCTGGCCGGCGAGCTTGCGGTGCCGTTCACCACGGGGATCCTGATCGGCATCGGCGAATCCCGCGACGACCGTCTGGATGCGCTGCTGGAAATCCGCGGCCTGCACGAGAAATACGGGCATATCCAGGAAGTCATCGTCCAGAACTTCCGTGCCAAGCCCTTCACCAAGGCCGCCGGCGCCGACGAACCCGACCTCAACGACCTCTGCTGGACCATCGCCGCCGCTCGGCTCATCCTGCCGGATGACGTGCATGTGCAGGCGCCGCCGAACCTGTCGCCCGGCGTCTATCAGCGCCTGATCGCCGCGGGGCTGGACGATTGGGGCGGCGTGTCGCCGGTGACGCCGGATCACGTGAACCCGGAAGCACCGTGGCCGGAACTGGATGCGTTGGCGAAAGCGACCGCCGAGATGGGCAAGATCCTTCTCGCGCGCCTGCCGGTGTATCCACGGCACGTGGCCGATCCCGACCGGTGGCTGTCGCCCAAGGTCGCACCCCGCGTGCGCCAATCCGCCGATGCCGAGGGCTGGGCCCGCGACGATGGCTGGGCCCCTGGCGTGACCGTGCTGCCCAAGGCGCGCCCGTCGTTGCTGCACCAGGTCGATCCCGCCATCGAAGCGATCCTGACCAGGGCCACCGCCGGCAAGCGCCTGGACGAAGCCGAGATTATCCGCCTGTTCGCCGCCCGCGATGTCGACTATGACCGCGTCACCACCGTGGCAGACGAGCTGCGCAAGGCCGTCAGCGGCGATGTGGTTCGTTACGTTGTCAATCGCAACATCAACTACACCAACATCTGCTACTACCGGTGCAAGTTCTGCGCCTTCTCGAAGGGCAAGACGCACGAGGCGCTGCGCGGCACGCCCTATGACCTGGACATGCAGGAAATCGTCCGCCGGTCGCAGGAAGCGTGGGAGCGGGGGGCGACCGAGGTCTGCCTGCAGGGCGGCATCCATCCCGACTACACCGGCCAGACCTA
>CAYZKM010000328.1:0-5870 GCA_964478525.1 uncultured Bifidobacterium sp. | reverse complement strand
GATCGCCGCCGATGAAATGCTCCGCCCTGTGCGCGGGGCGTCCGGCATAGCGCAGTGCGAACAGCTCGTACGTATCGGTCATGGTTCAGGCATGTCCTTCATGGGCGACCAGGTCCGGCATCACGCGGCGGACGAACAGATCCAGCGAGTGCAATGATTCCTCGCCGGTCATGTCACCGAAGGCAAACCGGCACAACAGATAGTTCAGCCCGCCCTCCGTCGCCTCCCGCAGCAGGAAGTCGCGCACCTTGTCCGCCGTGCCCGCCACCGCCCGGCCTTCGGCCTCGGCATCCTCGAACCGCTCGGGGAACACCGCGTGCATGACCGGCATGATGCCATGCGCCTTCCACAGCTTCAGGAAGCTGGCACGCCATTTGTCATAGCCGCGGCGCGCGATCTCCAGCGCTTCCTTCTCGGTTTCCGCGACAACCACATGCCGGCTGGTGCCCATCAGCGGCATCTCGGCCGGGTCGTTGCCCTGCGCCCGCCATTCCGCGCGATACGCATCCGTCAGCCCGCGCATCCCACCCGAGAACAGGTTGCCCACGATGTTGACCCGGTTCTTCGCGGCCCATGGAATCTGTTCGGCGCGCCCCAGCCCGTACCACAGCGGCGGATGCGGCGTCTGGAACGGCGTCATCTCGATCGGCACGTCGCGATACCGATAATGCGTGCCTTCGAAGTTCAGCACCCCGCCGCGCATCCCGCGCAGGATCACCTCCAGCGCCTCGGCATACATCGCCGGGGTCTGCGCCGGGTCCAGCCCGTAGTACCGCATCTCGATCGGAGAGATCCCACGCCCCACCCCCAGCAGCAGCCGCCCGCCGCTCAGGTGATCCAGCATGCAGATCTCCTCCAGCAGCTTCAGCGGATGATACAGCGGCAGCAGATACACCAGCGGCCCGAAGCGGATGGTCCGGGTGCGCTGCGCGATCGCGCCCAGCCACACACCAGGCGACGGCGCCACGCCCAGCGGTGTCGCATGGTGCTCGGCCACGTGATAGCCATGAAAACCGGCGCGGTCATATGCTTCCAGCAGACGCAGCCGTTCCTCGTAGAACCGGTCCAGCGGCGCCTGGCTCCGGTCCATGTGATCGAAAACGCCCAGCTTCATGGCGGCGATTCCCCTGTCTCGTCTTTCCCCCACCCTATCCCGCCCCGGCGCGCGGTGCCACCGCCGGACATTCTTCGAAACCGGATGCCGCTCGACGCCGCACCCCGGCACCGGTATCATTACGTTTCCAGTCAACTGGTTACACGTGACAAGACCACCGGCTGACGAGATCACCGGCAGGAGCCAGGCCATGCTGACGCTGCGCTACGACAACACGCCCGCGGGCGCGCCCGATACCTATGGCAATGCGGACGATATCCTCTACGGTCCGAACGACACGGAACTGCAACGGTTCCGCAAATCCGCCGCCGGCGCACCAGCGGCCTCGGCCGCGCTGATCGCGGCCATCGATGCCTGGATCGGCCAGCGTGGTGCGCCGGCACGTCCGGTCTATCTGATGGTGCACGGCTATCTGTACGATCCCGCATCGGATAAGGACTTCTCGGCGGCCAGCCCGTTCGGCACGATCTACGGCACGCCCAACCCGCCCAACCCGACGCACAACCTCAGCTGGCTGCCGCTGGTCGGGGAATGCGCCGATGACGGCAGCGCGGGCGCGGACAATGCCATCGCCTTCGCCTATACATCCGATGCCAAGGCCGCCGACTGGTCGCGGGCGGGATGGTCGCTGCGATACCAGTACGCGGTGTTCGACCTGGCACCGGCGGCGGCGCGGGCGCTGGCCACCGTGATCGCGCATCTGGGCACCAGGGCGGTGCCCATCCGCATCCTGGCGCACAGCCTGGGCACCCGCACCACCAGCCAGGCGCTGGGGCTGCTGCAAGGCAAGGTGCCGGCCAACCTGCAACGCGCGGTGCTGCTGGACGGCGCCGAGTTCTGCGTCGATGCGCGCGACAACCTGCTGGCCAAGGGGTTCGATGTCTTCAACATCGTCAACGGCACCGACCGCGTGCTGGAACTGGGCGGGCAGAAGACGCTGCATCCGATCCGCGCCAACAACTCGCTGGAGGCCTGCTCGATCGGCTTCACCGGGCTGTGCAAGGATGACGAATGGCTGGACCTGCAACTCGACAACCCCGACCTGGTGACCTGGCTGGCGAACGGCCGCGCGCCCACCGCCAGGCGCTATGCGATCGATGCGAACGCGCAGGAGAACAGCCATCCGTTCGCCGCGTTCAACCATTGGTGCTGCTATACCAATGACGGCAACCGGGACCTGGTCCGCGACCTGCTGCAGAACGATGCCATGACCATCGCCGCGATGCGGGCCGCCGGCGTGCCCGGTGGCACCTCGGCCCCGGCGTTCGGACAGTTCCGTGGCGTGCCGATCCCGACCGTGCCGCGGACCCGCAGCGCGCGTCAGGATATTCTGCGCACCGGCGATTTCATGCCGGGCGGATCGGGCTGATCGCGGCGGCGGCCTGGTTCCAGCGGGCGATGCCGCCATCGATATGGCACGCCGTCGTCAACCCGACATCCTGCGCCGCCTGCACCGCCATCGCCGACCGTTCGCCGAACGCACAGAAGAACACCAGGCGCCGAGCGGTGGCGGTCGCGAGTTCATGCAGCATGCCGCCGGGGCTGATATTCTCGCGCAGGTCCGCATAGGGCGCGTGCAGCGCGCCGGGGATGCAGCCATGGCGGGCACGCTCGCCCTCCTCGCGCAGATCGACCAGCAGGATATCGGCCCGCCCGACCATGGCGCGCGCCGCCTCGGCCGTGACCGCCCAGCCCCGGCGGGCAACCTCGGCCTGCGCCAGGCCCTGCCGCATGTTGGCGGGCACCGCGACATCCATCATCTTCGGGTTCGACAGGTTCAGCCCGTTCATCAGCGCGACATATTCCTGCACCGACGATACGCGCAGCCGGGGATTGAACTGCTTCTCCTCCCGGATCGTGCTGACGGTGTCGCCCTTGTAGTCATGGGCCGGATAGACCAGCGTGTCGTCGGGCAGTTTCAGCAGCCGGTTGAAGATCGAATCGTACTGCGCGCGCGGATCGCCGTTCTGGAAATCGGTGCGCCCGGTGCCGCGGATCAGCAGCGTGTCGCCGGTGAACACGCGATCGCCCATCACGAAGCTGTATGAATCGTCCGTATGGCCAGGCGTATAGACGACATCCAGGGCGATCCCCTCCACCGTCAGCGTGTCGCCATCGCCGATGCGCATCGATACCACATCGACGCCCGATTGCTCCCCCATCACGGTGATGCAGCGCGTGCGGTCGCGCAGCGCGCCCAGCCCGGTGATATGGTCGGCATGCAGATGCGTATCCACCGCCTTCACCAGCCGCAGGTCCAGTTCGGCCAGCAACTGCACATACCGGTCCACCTTCTCCAGCACCGGGTCGATGATCAGCGCCTCGCCCCCGCGGCGGGACGCGAGCAGATAGGTGTAGGTGCCGGATGTCGCATCGAACAACTGGCGGAAAATCACGATCGCCTCTCCTGCCCCATGATTTTGGATGAACCTACTCCTCGGGCAGCGGAATGCGCGACAATTCTTTTCTCACAGTGTCGGGACCGCCCTCGGTCGGCGCCAGCGGCAGGTTGGGGACGGGCCGCGCGCGGGGCGTGGGCGGGGGCGGCACCCAGGGGCGGTCGCCGCGGGCGGCACGGTCGGTCAGGACCCGCACCCCGCCGGGTTCCAGCCAGATCGCGGCGGGCCCGTCGCGCCAGACGGTGAAGCGGTCGACCAGGGCGGGCCAGGGGCGCGGGCACAGGCCACGGGCGGGCTCACTGGCCACCACCACGGCGATGGCGGTGCAGTCCGCCCGCCGGTCCTGCGTGCGGACCAGCAGTGCCGCCGGGGCATCGGCGCGCGGGCGCAGCACGCAGCCCGAGCGTTCGCAGCGTATCGCGCCGTCCGCCGCCTCGCCGTCCGCCGGCAGGCGCGCGATGCGGTCCTCGCCCCAGTAGTGCAGCCAGGAATCCCGCACGAACCCGGCGTTCTGCGCCTGCTGGGTGAACACGCCGGCCGCGGTGCGCACCGCGATCAGCCGCCCGTCGCCCGAGACCAGGATATCCGGCTGGCGCGACAGCGCCGGCGACAGCAGCCCGGCCGCGATCAGCACCACGCCGAACAGCCGGATGGCGGACTGCCACAGCCCCAGCCAGGCCAGGCCCAGCGACAGCACGGCCAGCCCCCAGCCGGTCATGTGCGGGACCGTCATCGTCGCGCCGGGCAGCGCCGCCGTCTGCCGCGCCAGCCACAGCGTCGCCTCGATGCCCCAGCCGACCGGCAGCAGGGCCAGCCATTCCAGGTCCAGCAGCATCAGCGGCAGGGCCAGCATCCCCGCCGGCATCACCACCACCGATGTCAGCGGCACCGCGATCATGTTGGACAGCACGTAATAGACCTGCACCCGCCCGAAATGATACGCGCCGAACGGCAGCGACGCGGTGCCGGCCAGCAGGCTGGTCAGCGTCAGCCCGACCAGGAACGCCGCCGACCGGCGGACCCAGCTTTCACCGTTCAGGCGCTGCAACGCCGGGCGCAGCGCCTCGAACCCCGCGATCAGGGCCAGCACGGCCGAGAAGCTCATTTGCAGCGACGCGCCCGCCACCTCCTGCGGGGTAACCAGCACGATGACGCCCGCCGCGATCGACAGCCCGCGCAACGAGACCGGCCGGCGCCCCGCCAGCAGCGCGATGGTGAACAGCCCGGCCATCAGCAGGCAGCGCACCATCGGCACCTGCACCCCGGTCAGCAGGGTGTAGAACGCCCCCGCGCCCAGCGCGGCCAGCGCGGCGATCGAGCGGTTGGGCCAGCGCAGGCTGGCATGCTCGCTCAGCGACAGGGCGAAGCGCACCATCGCCATCATGCAGCCCATGACGATGGCGATGTGCAGGCCCGACACCGACAGCAGGTGCGCCAGGCCGGAATCGCGGAACGCGGCCATGTCGGCGGGCGTGATGCCGGTCTGCGTGCCGATCAGGATCCCCACCGCCACCTGCCCCGACGGGCCGGGAATGGCGGCGGCGATGCGGTCGGAAATCACCTCTCGCAGGCGCTGGATCATCGCCATCGGCGCGCTCGGCGTGGCCGCGACCACCCGCTCGGCCGGCCCCAGCGCATAGCCCGACGCGCCCAGCCCCGCATAGAAGGCGTCCCGCTGCATGTCCCACCCGCCGGGATAGGCGGGCGGGCCGATCGGGCGGACCATCGCGCGCACCCGCACGGTGTCGCCGGTGGCGATGGGGCCGCGATCGGCGGGGCGCAGGCGGATGCGGACGGCACGGGCCAGCGGCGGCGCCTGGTCCAGCCGCGCCCAGCCCAGGGTGATACGCCGGCTTTCCGGCAGCGCCTCGACCGCCGCCACGGTGCCGGTGACGATGGTCGCATGGCTGGGCAGCGCGGTTTCCACCGGCAGGGCGCGCGCGGTCGCCCATTGCACCGAGGCCAGGCCCAGCCCGAAGGCGAACACCGGCCACAGCACGAAACGCGGCGGATACCACCGGTGCGTCGCCGCCAGCAGCACCGTCGCCCCGGCCAGGATGGCGGCACCGGTCCAGGGCCATGGCTCGAACCGGACGGCGTCATAGGCCAGCACCCCGGCGCCCATGAACAGCGGCAGCCACAGCACCGCCCTGCCCTGCTCGGCGTCGCGCTGGCGCAGCAGCCATGACCAGGCCTGGATGGAGACGGGGCGGAGCGGCCGCATCGGCGCAGCCTACCGGGTGAACCGTCACCATCCGGTGAACGCCGGGCGGTCCGGCGTTCCACTTTGGCGGAAAACCTTCTAGCGCATGATCCCGCTGAGCGGAATCGTGGCAGCGGGTGAATCATGCGATCAA
>CAYZKM010000327.1:0-5872 GCA_964478525.1 uncultured Bifidobacterium sp. | reverse complement strand
CACATGCCCGCCCGACAGCAGGGTGATCAGTGTCTGGTCGACCACCTCGTCCTGGCCGAAGATCACCCGCCCGATCGCCGCCCGCACGGCGGCAACCCGGGCGCCCAGCGCCTCGATCTGTCCCACGATCGCGGCTGGGTCGGCCGCCGGCATCAGGATGCCGGGCATCGAAGGGTCGTGTGGCGTACCGGCCATACTGGCTGACATACGGAAAAGACCTCCGCGAATTGCACCGTCCCGATCATATAGCCACTTTCACGGCCAGGGGGATGCTTCCTATATCCCGTTCGTTGACGAAAATTTGCCCGGTCATTGGAGACGGAGACGTGGAAGACGGCAACGCTCCCAGCCCCCTTACCACGGCATCCTTGGGACGATGCATCGAAACACCGGCGCTCGCGATTCCGGGGGCGCTTCCTGGGGCCATCCCGGGGGCGCTGGAAGGCCTGCTGCCCGCGCGACGGCCACGCCGGCCGCCGCAGGAACTGGGGGATCTGCCGTTCCTGATCAGGCGTGACGGGACGTGGCTGTACCGCGGCACGCCGATCCCGCGCAAGGAGCTGGTGTGCCTGTTCGCCTCTGTCCTGCAACGAGAGGCGGACGGGTCCTGGTGGCTGAAAACCCCCGCCGAACGCGGCCGGATCGAGGTGGAGGACGCGCCGTTCGTCGCCGTGGAACTGGACTGGACCGGCGAGGGACGCCACCAGACCCTGTCGTTCCGCACCAATGTCGACCAGGTGATCACCGCCGGGCCGAACCATCCGATCCGCGTGTCGCTGGATGTCATGACCTGCGAGCCGACCCCGTATGTGCGCGTGCGCGCGGGCGACGGGGCGCCTGCCATCGAGGCGCGGATCGGCCGCGCCGTCTATTATGAACTGGTAGCGCTGGCGGTGCCGGAATGGGTGGGCATGCGGCGGATGCTGGGCGTGTGGAGCCAGGGCCAGTTCTTCCCTTTGGGTGAGATGCCGGCGGACGACGAGTGAACGAACACGAATTGCGGGCCCGCCTGGCGGCCATCGCGGCCGAACCGGCCGAACGCCTGATCGCCTATGGCGAGGACATGATCGAGGAGCTGGGACACCCGCCCGTCCCCGCGGCGGTGCTGGTGCCGGTGATCCTGGGGCCGTCGCCCGGCATCCTGCTGACCAAGCGCACCGCGCATCTGAAGAAGCATGCCGGGCAGGTCAGCTTCCCCGGCGGACGCATCGACCCGACCGATGCCCATCCCGAAGCCGCCGCGCTGCGCGAGGCGCGCGAGGAGATCGACCTCGATCCCGCGCGGGTCGAGGTGCTGGGCCGGATGGCCGACTACGTCACCGGCACGGGGTACCGCATCACGCCGGTGCTGGGGCTGATCCCGCCTGGCTTGGGCTATCACCTGTCCCCGCACGAGGTCGAGGCGGTGTTCGAACTGCCGATCGGCGTGCTGCTGGACCCCGGCGCGCCACAGCGCCAGAAGCATCATGTGCGCGGGGCGTGGCGGGAATACTGGGTCTGGCCGCACCCGAACCAGTATATCTGGGGCGCGACCGCCGCCATCCTGGTGCACCTGGCGGGCAAGCTGCGGGGTGAGGCCGCATGATCCGCCTTTTCGAGATCATGATGTTCCTGGCGCCCATCGTGCTGTTCGTCGGCTGGCGCGTGCTGATGCCGGATACCGAGGTGTCGGTGCTGCATATCACCGCCCTGGCCGCCTCGCTGATCGTGTGCCTGGGGATGCTGGTCTGGCTGCGCCAGCAGGACGCCGAACCGGCCAGCACGGTCTATGTCCCGGCCGAGCTGCACGGGCGGGAGATCGTGCCGCCGCGCGCCGAACCGTGACGGACCAGCCGGTCCTGCGCCTGTCCCCGCCGCCCGCGTTCCTGGATGACCCCGGCCTGCGCGCGGTGCTGCGCGCCGTGCCCGCCGCGCGGATCGTCGGCGGGGCGGTGCGCGATGCGGTGATCGGCCGTCCGGTGGCCGATATCGACCTGGCCACGCCCGACCTGCCGGACGCGGTGGCCGCCGCGCTGGCCCGGGCGGGCATCCGCGCCGTGCCGACCGGGCTGGCGCACGGAACGATCACCGCGGTCGCCGATGGGCGCGGGTTCCAGATCACGACCCTGCGGCTGGAAGTGGAAACCGACGGGCGGCACGCGGTGGTGGCGTTCATCGCGGACTGGCGGGCGGATGCCGCGCGCCGCGATTTCACCTTCAACGCCATGTCCATGACGCCGGACGGCGCGGTGTTCGACTATTTCGGCGGCCTGGCCGACCTGCGCGCCGGCGTGGTCCGCTTCGTCGGCGACCCGGCGGCGCGCATCGCCGAGGATTACCTGCGCATCCTGCGCTTCTTCCGCTTCCATGCCCGCTTTGGCACCACCCCGCCCGACCCGGCCACGGCCGCGGCCCTGCGCGCCGGCGTGCCCGGCCTGGCCGGATTGTCGGTGGAGCGGGTGTGGAACGAACTGTCCCGCGTCCTGGCCGCGCCCGCCCCCGCCGGGGCGCTGGCGATGATGGCTGGCCTGGGCGTGCTGGACGCGATCATGCCGGAAGGCGCCGACATCGCCCGCCTGCAACGCCTGCTGGCGCGCGCCGCCCCCGCCGATCCGGTGCTGCGCCTGGCCGCGCTGCTGTCCGGCGATGCCCATGACCTGGCGCTGCGGCTGAAGCTGTCGGTCGCCGACCGCACGCGGCTGGAAGCACTGCGCGCCGCCCCCGCACCGTCGCCCGCCGACGACGATGCCGCACTGCGGCGGATGCTGGCCGACGGGCCGCGCGCGATCCTGATCGGGCGGACCTGGCTGGCCGAGGATGACGGGCTGGACCGGTCGGCCCTGCGCGCGCGCCTGGCGGCGATGCCGGCGCCGGTGTTCCCGCTGCACGGGCGCGACGTGGTGGCGCTGGGCGTGCCCGCCGGCGCGGCGGTGGGGGCGTATCTGCGCGCCGTCCGCGCGTGGTGGCATGATGGCGGCTGCGTCGCCGATGCCGCCGCCTGCACCGCCGCGCTGCGCCGCCAGATCCGGTCCACCCTTGCGTGATGCGCCGGTTACGCCAAGATCACCGTCAACACGATGAGAGCGCCTGATGCCCGAGATCGACATCTACACCCAGCCCTGGTGCCCGTTCTGCGAGCGGGCGGTTCATATCCTGACGACCAAGGGCGCCACCTTCCGCGAGATCAACGCACCGCACGGTTCGGCCGAACGCCAGGAAGCCGTGACCCGGTCCGGCGGGCGGACGACAGTGCCGCAGATCTTCATCGGCGGGCAGCATATCGGCGGCTGCGACGACCTGGTCGCGCTGGACCGGGCGGGCAGGCTGGACCCGCTGCTGCAGGCCGGATAGGGCGGGACCGGGGATGATCCACTATCAGTTGCGATGCAGCCGGGATCACGAGTTCGACGGCTGGTTCAAGGACAGCGCGACATTCGACCGCCAGGCGAAGCGCAACCTGGTCGAGTGCCCGCATTGCGGCGACCAGTCGGTGACGCGCGCGCTGATGGCACCCGCCGTGTCCACCCGCGAAGCCCCACCCGCCCCGGTGCCCGCGCCCGCCGCGCCGCCGGCGGCGGCACCCGCCGCCCCCGGGGGAAAGATGCCGGCCGAGGTCTACGCGATGCTGCAGCGCATGCGCGCCGAGATCGAGAAGAACTGCGACGATGTCGGCCCCGAATTCGCCGAGGAGGCGCGGCGGATCCATCGCGGCGAGGCCGACCGGCGCGGCATCTATGGCAACACGACCAAGGACGAGGCAGAGGCCCTGGCCGAGGAAGGCATCGAGGTCGCCAGTATCCCGTGGGTGCCGCGCGCCGACGGATAGCGCAGGGGTGCATCCCGGCCCGCGGTCCCTCGGCGGCCTGGCAGGGCGCAACACCGCAGCGCGCCAACCCGTCCTGGACAGGGCGCAGCCGCGCCGCGTAGTGATGGCGACGGCCATTCCGGACAGCGGACATCCCACGTGAGCCCTCGTCGCATCGCCCTGGTCTGCCTCACGCCGCAGTCGGATGCAGACGAGCACGGGCCGCTGCAACTGCCCAGCTATGGCATCCGGCGGATCCAGGCGGCGGTCATCGGTGATCCGGAACGGCCGGACCACCAGGTGCGGCTGTTCGACCTGGGGCGTGAGGATGTCGCCGCCTATGTCGAGCAGGTGCTGGCATTCGAACCCGACCTGGTCGGCATCTCGGTCTATATCTGGTCGACCGATGCCATGGTGGCCGTCGCCCGCGCCATCCGCCGCCGGCGCCCCGGCTGCGTCATCGTCTTCGGCGGGCCCTCGGCGCGGTCGGCGCTGTTCGACCTGCCCTATTATCGCGATCCCACCGCCTATCTCGACGCGCTGGTGGAGGGCGACGGAGAGGTCGTGTTCCGCGCCATCGCCCGCCTGCCGGAGCTGGACCGCGGCGCCCTCGCCACGATCAGCGGCCTGACGCTGCGCCTGGATGGCGGCTGGCTGCGCACCAGGCCGGCGCCGGACCCGATCGACCTCGACACCCTGCCGTCACCCTTCCAGCTCGGCCTGATGCCGGACCGCGCGGTGGCCTATCTGGAAACCTTTCGCGGCTGCCCGCTGTCGTGCCGGTTCTGCGAGTGGGGCACGCATGATCGCGAGCGCGGCCTGTTCTCGGCCGGTTACATCGCCAATGAAATGCGCGCCTTCGCCAGGCTGCGCCCGCCGGCGGTGTTCCTGCTGGATGCCGGGCTGAACCTGAACATGCGGGCCTTCCGCAACCTGCGCCAGGCGGCGGCGGAAACCGGGGTGCTGAAGGATGTGCTGTTCTGGGCCGAGGTCTACCCCGCGGCCATCCGCCCCGAACACCTGGATTTCCTGTCCGAGGTCGGGCCCGCCTATCTGGGTGTCGGCCTGCAATCGATGGACCCGGCGATCCTGAAGCTGCACCAGCGGCCCACCGACTCGCCGCGCTTCGAATCCGCGGTGCGCCAGCTGGCCACCGTCACGACGATCGAGCTGCAGATCATCTTCGGCCTGCCCGGCGACACGCCCGACGGGTTCCGCCGCACGCTGGACTATGCGCTGTCGCTGCCGGCATCGGTGCGGGCCTATCACTGCCTGGTGCTGCCCGATGCGCTGATGACGCGCGGCCTGCCGGAATGGGACATGGTCTATGACCCGCGCACCCTGGCGATGACCTCGTGCCTGGGCTGGCCGGCGCGCGACATCGCGGCGATGCGCGCCGAGCTGACGCGGCGGGTGGGGATGGCGGGGGGACGGGCGGGGCAGTTCTGGTGGTCGTTTCCGGCGCAACGGCCGCTGGCGGCGCGCGCGTTTCCGGCATGACGGCGCGGCGCGCGGGCCGGCGGGTGGCGCTGCTGGCGCGCTATCCACAGCATGATCCGGCGATGCCGCAGCGCATCCCGAACCTGGGCATGCGCATGGTGGAGGCGCATCTGCGCGCCTCGGCCCTGCCGGGTCTGGATGTCCGGGCCTGGGATCTGGAACCCACCGGCCCCGACGTGGCCGAGGTGGCGCGCCAGGTCATCGCGTTCGACCCCGACATCGTCGGGTTCTCCTGCTTCCTGTGGTCCTTCCCCTTCTTCCTGCGCGTCGCGGCCCTGCTGAAGGCCGACGACCCGGCTCGGCTGATCGTGTTCGGCGGCCCGTCCGCCCGCCCGGTGATGCTGGACCATCCGCCGCATGATCGCCTGGCCGGCGCGGTCGATGCGCTGGTGATCAATGAAGGCGAGGACACGTTCCGCGAGATCGCCGCCCTGCGCAAACGGGCCGCCGCCGACGATCCCGTTCGCCCCCATCATCCCCTTCTCGAGGTCGGCGATGTGCATCGAGCCGCCCTTGCCGCCGCACAGGCCCCCCTTGCGGCCGAAGATCTCGTACATCATCCCCTTGGTGTCGCAGCCCTTGGCGATG
>CAYZKM010000326.1:0-5873 GCA_964478525.1 uncultured Bifidobacterium sp. | reverse complement strand
CCAGATCAGGACCGGCGCGCACTGGATGAGATGGCGCAGGAGAATGTCGCGCGCCAGGTCGCCGAACAGATGTGCGATTTCCTGCTGTCGGGTGCTGTGTCGAACGCGATCAACACACCGTCGGTCTCGGCCGAGGATGCGCCGCGGCTGAAGCCCTATATGGAGCTGGCGCGCTGCCTCGGTGCCTTCGCCGGGCAGATGACGCGGGCGCAGGAAGGCGTGATCCGCCGCGTGTCGATCGAGTACGAAGGCCAGGTGGCCGCGCTGAACACCCGTCCGCTGACGGCGGCGGTGCTGGCCGGGCTGATGTCGCCGATGATGGAAGGCGTCAACATGGTGAATGCGTCGGTCGCGGCGCGCGACCATGGCATCGACGTGGCCGAGACCGTGCACGACCGTCCCAGCGAATATCTGACGCTGGTGCGGGTGGGGATCGAGACGGATGGGATGTCGCGCTCGGTTGCCGGCACGCTGTTCGCCGGGTCGCGTCCCCGCATCGTGGAGATCAAGGGCATCAAGGTGGAGGCCGATTTCGCGCCGCACATGCTGTATGTGACGAACCAGGACAAGCCGGGCTTCATCGGCCGGTTCGGCGCGACGCTGTCGGGCGCGGGGATCAACATCGCGACCTTCCATCTGGGGCGCGCCGAGCGGGGCGGGGATGCGATCTGCCTGGTGTCGGTAGACGAGCGGGTGCCCGAGGATGTGCTGGAGATGGTGCGGACGCTGCCGCTGGTGGTGCAGGCGACGTCGTTGTCGTTCTGATACGGACCGCCGGCGCGACCATCGTTCCCAACGCCGGCCGGGGCGCCTAAACTCGCCCCGGTCGCGTTGTGCATGGCTGGAGGCATGAGACGTTGTTGCCGTGGTTCCGTCGCATCGCCGTCGCGGTGACGCTGGGCGCTGTCCCGATGGGCGCTGTCCCGATGGCCGGCGCCGCGATGGCCGGCGCCGCATGGGCGCAAGGTGTGCCGCCCGCGCCAACGCCTGCGCCCTCGGACCAGGTGAACAAGCGCATCGTCGTCGTCCCGCCGCTGCAATGGGACAGCAATCTCGGGTCGTTTCACAGCCTGTATCACCAGACGCCCACGGATTTCGCCAGGCTGACCGGTGGCATCCTGTTCGGGATGCAGCCGAACGAGGTGAACGCCCTGCTGCCCGAACCCGTGGTCGGCGTGGCGTGGAACACGCTGCCGACAGCCAACGAGTTCCCCGAGGATGTGCGCTATTTCTGGATCAAGCTGGCGAATATCCGCGGTCCGGAGTCCGCGGGCCTGGCCGGCGGCGTGACCGCCTGTGCGGGGGAGGCGAGCCACCTGCTGTTCCTGTTCCGCGCCCGCGGCCTGTTCCGCATGTCGTATCGCCTGTCGCCCGATGCGTCCTGCCCGTCGGTGGCGGAAGCCGCGACCGAGATCCTGGCCTATTACGCGACGGCCGCGTCCAATGTCGCGATCAGCATGCATTACCGCAACGGCACCAGCGAGGTGGTGGACATCGTCGATCCGGCCGCGGGCTATCTGATCCCGATGCGCTGGGAAAGCCGGCGGCGATAGATGCGCATCGCGCCAGCCCTGCTGCTGATCCTGTCAGCGCTGTCCGCCTCTGCCGTTCTGGCGGCGCCGGTCCTGTTCGATCGCGACCTGGACATCCCCCCGGTGATCGAGGACCAGGCCAGGCCCGCGCCGTGCACCGCCGTCTACCTGGTGTCGGACATCCTGACGAACGATGTGTTCGCGGCGCGGATGCGCATCGAGTCACCCGAGAACGCCAGGCCCGTGGGCAACCGGATGCCCTGCCCGGCGACGATCCCGCCGCGCGTCGCCTCGCGCGCGCTGGATGTCTGCACCAGCCGCAACGCCGATCCGAACAACTGCGTCTTTTCCGACATGAGCCGTGGGTTCGAGCAGGAGCCGGCCGAGCGCAACACGGCGTCGAACGCATCGCGCTGCACGTCGGACAAGGCGGAGTTCGCCGGCATCGCCTGCTGGAAGGCGGGCACGCTGGATGTCTGCAACGTCGCCTGCGGCGAGACCGAGGCCGGGGCGCGGGCGGCGGCGCGGGCGCGGTGCGAAGACAAGCACCAGAGGACATGTGTCATTACGGGTGCGGTGGCGATTCCGGCGCCGTGACGGCGAGCTGATCCAGCAGGGCACGGGCCACCGCGCGGGAATGCGCGATCTGCGCGGCCTCGTGCAGGTGATCGGGCGTGTCGAAGAAGCTGTGGCGCGGATAGCGGCTGTGGTTCGGCAGGACCAGGAACCGCGCGCCATGCGTTTCGTAGAGACGCCGCAGGGTGGCCAGCGTGTCGGGCGGGATCGGCACATCGTCGAACCCGGTCGGCAGGCCGCCGACCACGCGCACCCGGTGGTCTTGTGCCCAGGCCAGGAAACGGACGATCTCGGCGGTGCCTCCGCCGGCCTCGATCCGCGCCGGCGGCTGGTGTCGCTGGGTGGCGCCGAGCAGCACGGCGGCATTGCCGGCGGCCAGGGCCTGGGTGTGTCCGACATGGTCGCCCCATGCGTTGGTGCCGCCGGTGACCTCGGCGCGGGGATCGGCGAAGCCGGTGGCGACCAGGGCGGTTTCCAGCACGCTCATGACCAGGGCGCGCAGATCGGCCGAAAACAGCGCGGCCAGCCAGCGGTCGGGCGGCAAGGCAAGCAGGGTGGCGCGATCGTGGCGCAGCATCATCGCGGCATCCGGCCCCAGCCTGATGGTGGCGCGGGTGCGGACATACTGCTCCTGCTCCAGCGGCAGATAGACCAGGTCACCGGGGTGCAGCGCGGGCTGCCAGCGGGCGAAGATCATGTCCAGGCCGATGCCCACCGCGACCCCGGCATTGACGCAGGGCATGCCGATCGCCGGCTCGATGGTTTCGCAGCGATGGGAATAGGGGCCGTTCGACCCGGCGATGATGACCAGCTTCGGCGCGGTGATGGCCGCGCCACGCGCCAGCTTGGCGTCGAGTTGCGCGCGCAGCGACCCCAGGCTGAGCGGGCGGTCCAGCACCAGGGTGAAGGCCGCGGCATACAGCAGCAGCGACAGGGCGCAGGCGGTCGCCAGGCGGCGCATCAGAAGCGGAAATACAGGAAGGGCGCCATGTCGGGGGCGAAGAACACCGCCTGCACGGTCAGCCCGAACGCGCCGACGATCGCGCGTTCCCGCCAGCGGTCCGCCCAGGTGTGAAGATGCGGCAGCGCCAGCACCACGGTCCAGCCGATCAGCAGGCAGGCGGTGACCTCGGGGAAGCTGAGCGTGCGGGCGTCGGCGAGCCAGGGCAGCACCGGGACCGGGGTGGCAATCGAGGACAGGGCGGGCACGGCGCCGACGATCATGCGCGGCAGGGCAATGCCGTTCTGCCCGGCCAGCGCCGCCAGGAAGGCGCCGGCGGTGGGCAGGTCGGCGGCGCGGAACGGCACCCAGGCCAGGATCACGGCCAGCAGCGTCAGGCCCCAGCCCAAGGGGCCGACCAAGGGGCCGAGCAAGGGGCCGACCAGGGGGCCAGGCAGCAGCGCCAGGAAGCGGCGGGCCAGCGCGTGCACCGCCAGGTACAGCCCGTGCACCCCGCCCCACACCACGAACCGCCAGGCCGCCCCGTGCCACAGCCCGCACAGCAGCATGGTCGCCAGCAGGGCGGCGATCCGCCGCGCCGGACCGTGGCGGCTGCCGCCCAGGGGGATGTAGACGAAATCGCGCAGGAACGCCCCCAGCGTGATGTGCCAGCGGCGCCAGAACGCGGCGATGTCGCGCGCCTGGTAGGGGCTGTCGAAATTCAGCGGGAACCGCACGTTCAGCATCCGCGCCAGGCCGATCGCCATGTCGGAATAGCCGGAGAAGTCGAAATAGATCTGCAGCGCATAGGCCAGCAGGGCGTACCACGCCTCGAAGAACGTCAGGGCGTGGCCGGCGGCGGCGGCATCGAAGCCGGTATCGGCGAAGCGGCCGAACAGGTCGGCGAAGATCAGCTTCTTGCCCAGCCCCAGCAGGAAGATCGTCAGCCCGGCGGTCAGGTTGGCGGCATCCGGGATCGCCAGGCGGCGGCGGCGAAGCTGCGGCAGCACCTCGTGCGGGCGGACCAGCGGGCCGGCGATCAGGTGCGGAAAGAAGGCGACGAAGGCGGCATAGGCCAGCAGCGGTGTCGGCGGCGTGCCGGGCCGGGCGCTGTCGGCCAGGAACATGATCTGCTGGAAGGTGAAGAAGCTGATGGCCAGCGGCAGCACGATGTCGGGCGGGGTCGCGTCGGGGGCGAGGATGCTGAACGCGAAGCCCGCGTATTTGAACCAGCCCAGCGCGCCCAGGTTCAGCGCGACCCCGGTGATCAGCCAGGCCCGTCCCGCCTCGGCCCGCCCCATCCGGGCCAGGCGCGCGATCCGGGTGCCGATGATCCAGTTGCCCAGGATCGAGCCCGCCAGCAGCGGCAGGCAGGCCGGGTTCCACCAGCCATAGAACCCCAGGCTTGCCGCCACCAGCCAGCCCAGCGCCCAGGCCGGACCCGCCAGGCGGCCAAGCAGGAAAAACCCCGCCAGGCAGCCGGGCAGGAAGAACAGCAGGAATTCCCGTGCGTGGAACAGCATGATGGCCCTCGCGCGCAGTATCGTGGGAACCCGCTAATGGCCGGTAAACGAGATCGGGTGTTTCTCCCGGCGCCGATTGCTGGTAGCTGAGGCCACGTCATGACCGACGATCTGCCACCGAACCCCGCTTTGCTGCCCGCCGGGCTGCGTGATCTGCTTCCCCCCGATGCCGAAACCGAGGCATCGGCGGTCGAGGCGTTGATGGATGTCTTTGCCTCGCACGGCTACCAGCGGGTCAAGCCGCCGCTGCTGGAATTCGAGGACAGCCTGCTCACCGGCTCGGGTGCGGCGGTGGCCGAGCAGACGTTTCGGCTGATGGACCCCGACAGCCAGCGCATGATGGGCCTGCGCGCCGACACCACGCCACAGGTGGCCCGGATCGCCACCACCAGGCTGGCCGGGGCGCCGCGCCCGCTGCGCCTGTCCTATGCCGGGCAATGCCTGCGCGTGCGCGGCAGCCAGCTGGCGCCCGACCGCCAGATCGCCCAGGCGGGGATCGAGCTGATCGGCTGCGACAGCCCCGAGGCGGATGCCGAGATGGTGCTGGTCGCGGCCGAGGCGCTGTCCTCGGCCGGCCTGACCCGGGTCAGCTTCGATCTGACGCTGCCGATGCTGACGCCGACTCTGCTCGACTCCGCCGGGATCGAGGGCGCGCAGCGCGCGGCGCTGTCCCGCGCGCTGGATCGCAAGGATGCGGCGGCGGTGACGCGGGACGGCGGGGCGCTGGCCCCGGTGCTGACGCGGCTGCTGCTGGCCGCCGGTGCGGCCGATCCGGCCCTGGCGGCGTTGCGCGACTCCGACCTGCCGCAGGCCGCGCGCGCGCTGGCCGAACGCCTCGCCGAGGCGGTGGCCGCGATCCGGGCGCGTGCCCCGGCGCTGCGCCTGACCGTCGATCCCGTGGAATTCCGCGGCTTCCGCTATGAAACCGGCGTGTCCGTCACGGTCTATGCCCCTGGCCGGCACGAGGAGCTGGGGCGCGGCGGGCGCTATGTCTGTGGCGACGCGGAACCGGCCACCGGTCTGACGCTGTATCCCGACGCGATCCTGCGGGTGGCGCCGCGGCGCCAGGCGCGGGCGCGGGTGTTCGTGCCGTTCGGGTCGGACCAGGCCGCCGCGGCCGCGCTGCGGGGCCAGGGGTACGCGACGGTGGCTGCCCTGGCGGCCTCGGCCTCCCCCCTGGCTTCCCCCTTGGCCGACGACACCGCCGAGGCGCGGCGCCTGGGATGCACCCATATGCTGCGCGACGGGGTCGCCGCACCACTTCAAACCGAGGGCTGAACAATGGCCAATGTCGCCGTGATC
>CAYZKM010000325.1:0-5881 GCA_964478525.1 uncultured Bifidobacterium sp. | reverse complement strand
GCTCGTCGCGGCGATGAACCCCTGCCGCTGCGGGTTTTTGGGCGATGGGACGCGCGAATGCGGGCGGGCACTGCGCTGCGGCGAGGAGTACCAGAACCGCGTCAGCGGGCCGGTGTTCGACCGCATCGACCTGACGGTGACGGTGCAGCCGGCGACGGCGGCGGAGCTGTCCCACGCCCCGCCCGGGGAGGCCTCGGCGGCGGTGGCCGGGCGGGTCCGGGCGGCGCGAGAGCGGCAGCGGGCGCGGTACGGGGCGGACGGGCCTGGCTGCAACGCGGAAGCCGAGGGCGGGGCGATCGCCCTGCAGCCCGAGGCGCAGGCGCTGCTGTCACAGGCGATGGAGCGGCTGCGTCTGTCGCCGCGCGGCTATACCCGCATCCTGCGCGTGGCCCGCACCGTTGCCGATCTGGCCGGTGCCGCGCAGGTCGCGCGTGCGCACGTGGCCGAGGCGCTGGCGTTCCGCCACCGCCTGCCCGGGCGGGGGGGCTAACACGCATCAAGCCGTCACAAACAAATCCTCGGCCCGATACAGGCGCCCCACCAACCCCTGTTCGGCGGCGTAGCGCAAGCAGGTCTCGATCCCGATCCGGTTGGCATCCCGCCCATAGGGCAGCACGTCGGCGTCGACGATCCTGGCGTAGCGCCGTTCGGCGCTGGGCTGCCCGGCCATGGATTTCGCGGCCGAGAACATGCGGAACAGCTCTCCGGCCAGCCAGGGATTGGCGTCCAGCAAGGCGGTCCGGACGCAGATGATATGATTCACCGGATAGGCCCCGGTGTCGCGATACCATGCGGTCGCCGCGGCGTCGGCGTCCGCGATCACCGGGCGCACCCGCGCCGGGTCCAGCCCGGTCAGCGCCACGCCGGCATCGATCTCTCCGGCCAGCAGCATCGACGCCAGGTCCTGGCCCGCCGCGATGCGCACGACGTTCGGCGGATCGGCGTATTCCTGGACATGCGCGTCCTCGGACGTGACCCAGGTGATGGTCCGGTGATCCACCCCGTACTCGTCCGCCAGGATGCCGCGCACCCAGATGCCGGTGGTCTGGGAGAAGGCGCGCACCCCCACCCGCTTGCCCACCAGATCGGCGGGGCCGCGGATCGCGGAATCGGCGCGACAGACCAGGGCGGCGTGATGGAAGCCGCGCATCACCACGATGGGCAGCGCGGTGATCGGCTTGCCGTGCGCGACGGCCTGCGCGTGGGTGGTCAGCGCGATCTCGCACAGGTCGAAATCCCCGGTGCGCACCTGCCGGCGGAAAGCGCGGGTGATCGGCTCCACCTCCTCCCACGCGAAGGCCAGCCTGTCGGACACGATGCGGCCCTGTTTCAGGGCGGCGACATGGGGGTAGTTCGCCAGCGCGGCGTTCAGCGTGATCATGGGGCCTTCACCGTCGGGTAGATGTCGTCGCCATAATGCTTGCGGAACGTCGTGATCAGCGACGGCGGCGGCGGCGCATAGAGGCAGGTCTTCGAGGTGAACCGCCCGCCCATCAGCCGGTCCAGCTTCACCGCCATCTCGGCCATCTTCACCAGGTTGGTGATGCCGTTCAGGATCGGCACCCCATCGGGCGTTTCATGGATGCCGGCATGGGCCAGCAGCGCCATCACCACCCCGCCGGCGGCGATCACCACCTCGGCCCCGGCCTCGGTGTTCTTCTTCGCGGCGGCATTGAACTGCGCGACGACCTCATCCTGCACCGGGCCGGGATCGAAGGCGGGGGCCAGATCGGTCAGCCGCTCGATGTTCATGCGGCTGGCGCCGGCGAAGCGGTCGCGCAGCCCGGCGCGGTGGACGTTCTCGACGATGCGCGGGGTGAATTTCCGGTTGATCGTCACGAACGAGAAATTGGCCCCCATCATGCAGGCGACATGCATGGCGGATTCGCACAGGCCCAGGACGGGGATATTGGCGATCTCCCGCGCTTCCCGCAGGCCGGGATCGGCGATGTTGCCGACCAGGAACGCGTCATAGCCTTCGTTGACAGCGCGATGGACGTTGCGCAGCACCTCGCCGGTTTCCAGGTATTCCAGATAGCGGAACTGATCGCCGACGCCGCCGATCTCGGTGATCCCCGCGACATGGATCTGGGTGTCCGGGTCCTTCACCCGGTCCAGGATGCCCCTGAGCACCGCCGGATACGTGCCCCACTCGGTCTGCCGCGTCATGCTTTGATACCAGAGCTTCATCGTCCCCTCCCCCTGTCACCCGGCCGGTTGTGCCCGTTCCAGGCGGGCCAGCGGCGCGACCACCAGCAGGGCCATCCCGCCCACGACCGCCATCGCCGCGAAGGCCATGCCGCCATGATGCGCATACAGCCACCCGGCCAGCAGCACCATCAGCCCGCTGGGCGCACCGAACCCCAGCGCGTTGTGCAGCGCCTGCGCCGTCGCCGCCCGTTCCGCCGGCACATGCCGGCTGAGCGTCATCATCGCCGACAGGTGCTGCATCGCAAAGGTCGCCGCATGCAGCAACTGCACGACGGCCAGCACCGCCACCGCCGGCTCGGTTGCGGTCACGCCCCAGCGCACCACGCAGGCCAGCGCCGCCCCGCCGGTAAGGCCCGCCCGCCCCACCCGCTACATTACCCGCCGCCCGCGCACGAACAGCAGGAGCTCGACGATGATCCCCCCGGCCAGCAGCAGGCCGATGACCGTGTCGCTCAGGCCTTGGGACCGCCACAGCAGGGCGGCGAACCCGTAATAGGCGGCGTGGGAGCTTTGGATCAGGCCGCTGGAGATCAGCGCCAGGCGGAAGCCGGGGTTGCGGAACAGCGCCAGGCCGGCCCAGGCGCGCGGCGCGGCGGGGGGGGATTGCGCCTCCGGCAGCAGCCGGCTGAGCGCGGTGGCCGTGCCATAGCCGGCGGCGATCAGCGCCGGGACCAGCCAGGTGCCGACCGCGTTCAGCACGAAGCCGGCGCAGGCGGTGGTGACCATGAAGGTGAACGACCCGACGGCACGGACCGGGCCGTATTCCAGCCGCTTCTCCCGCGCCAGCGCCAGGGCGAGCGAATCGACCAGCGGGTTGATGGCGGATGCCGCGATCCCCTGCCCCGCCGCGACCGCCAGCACCGGCCAGAAGCCGCGCGCGGGCAGGAACAGCAGCGCCATGATGGTGGCGATCGACCCGGCCAGCAGCAGCACCGGGCGGCGGCGGCCGATCCGGTCGGTCACGTTGCCCCAGCCCGGCCCGGCCAGGATGCGCAGGAAGGTCGCGGTGCCCAGCACCTGCCCGATCGCCTCGGGCGACAGGCCGCGATCGGCGTAGAACAGCGGCATGTAGCCGGTCAGGGCGATGGCCGAGAAATAGGCGCCCACGAACGCCCCGACGCGGGTGCCGGCCGACATCGGCGCCGGGTCAGCCGGCGCGGTGCAGCGACGCGGCCTCGCGCACCTTGCGCGCCATCGAGGCGATCCCGTTGCCGCGATTGGTCGACAGCGCCTCCAGCAGGCCCAGCTCCTTCAGGAAGACCGGGTCGGTGGCGACGATCTCGTCCATCGGGCGGCCGGAGTAGACCCGCAGCAGCAGCGCGACCAGGCCCGAGACGATGGCCGCGTCGGAGGCGCCGGCGAAATACATCCGTCCGTCGCGGATCGTGGCCTCCATCCACACCCGGCTCTGGCAGCCGGGCACGCGGTGGGCGTCGTCGGCCCAGGCGTCGGGGAATGGCGGCAGCTTGCGGCCGAGCTCGATGATGAACTGGTAGCGTTCCATCCAGTCGTCGAACATCGCGAGGTCGTCGCCGATGGCGGCGATGGCCTCGGCGGCGGTGGGTTCCTCGGGGCTGACGAACGGGTCCTGCATCGGCGGTCCTGGTGGCGGGCGGGGGATGGCAGGTGACATATCGGGCCACCGCCCGCAACCTCAAGCGCCGAGCGAGCGCGGGTGCCGGGCGGGGGTACGCCTGCGGTTGCGGCATGCGCCGGAAATACCGTAGAAAAACCCGTCACGCGGCGATACGACGGCGGCCGGCCGCACCGCATCGCACCGGCGGCGGGCCATACGGGGCCTCGCGGCCGGACGGCAATCACGGACCGGGCACCGATCGGTTTCGCCCGGGCAAGGGAGTTACGCAATCCATGACTCGGAATATCCTGTCGCAGCGGGACGCCACCCGGCGCAAGGTGCTGAAGTTCGGCGCCGCTGCCTCGGTCCTGCCCTGGGTGCACATCCGCACCGCCGGCGCAGCGGGCAAGCTGAACGTCTTCTTCTGGGACCATTGGGTGCCCGCCGGCAACGCGGCGATCAAGGCCCAGGTCGATGCCTGGTCGGCCAAGAACATGGTCGAGACCAACATCGACTTCATCACCTCGATCGGCCAGAAGCACCTGCTGACCATCAATGCCGAGGCGCAGGCTCGGCGCGGGCATGACCTGATCACGATCCCGAACTGGGACATGCAGGAACACGCCGAGAAGATGGAGCCGGTGACCGATGTCGTCACCCGGCTTGAGGCGAAATATGGCCCGGCCAACCGCGTGTCGACCTATCTGGGCAAGCTGAAGGACAAATGGGTCGGCATCCCGTCCAGCTGGGGCACCCAGAACAAGGGCCCGGCGGCGCGCATCAGCCTGATGAAGGACATGGCGGGCATCGACCTGGTGAAGATGTACCCGGCCGAGAACGTGCCCGAGACGCCCGAGGCGAAGGCCTGGACGATGGACGCCATGCTGAAGGCGGCCGAGGCGTGCTTCAAGGCCGGCAAGCCGTTCGCCATCGGCACCGGCACGACGGCCGACAGCGTCGACACCGCGGGCTCGATCTTCGCCTCGTTCGGCGCCGAGCTGGTCGATGCCAACGGCAAGATGGCGCTGAAGTCGGATGCGATGCGCCAGGCGCTGGAATACTGCCAGCAGCTGGTGAAATGGCTGCCGGCCGAAGCCCCGAGCTATGACGACGCGTCGAACAACCGCGCCCTGATCGCCGGCAACACCGCGATGATCTGGAACCCGCCATCGGCCTGGGCGGTGGCGCTGCGCGACGCCCCGGCGGTCGCCGCCGACACCTGGCACTTCCCCGCGCCCAGCGGTCCGAAGGGCCGGTTCATGCCGCATAGCGTGAATTTCTGGGCGATCTGGCAGTTCTCCCAGAACAAGAGCGGCGCGAAGGAGCTGGCCGAGTTCCTGATGCAGTCCGACAATGTCGACGCCCGCTCGACGGCGGTGCTGGGCTATGACCTGCCGCCGTTCGAGAAGATGACCGACTCGAAAGTGTGGGACGAGGTCGGCCCGCCCAAGGGCACGGTCTACAACTACCCGATCCGCAAGCAGCACAACGAGGTGACGCATCTGGCCATGATGCCCTCGCCGCCCGAGGTCGCGGTGCAGATGTACAATCGCGGCACGCTGCCGACGATGATGACCAAGCTGAAGGCCGGCCAGACCATCCCGCAGGTGATCGCCTGGGCAAGCGAGGAAGTCGAAGGCTTCCTGAAGTAGGACCGGACGGCGCCCCCCGCCGCCGCCGTTCCGGTTCGTCCGGGATCGCGGCGGCGGGGGGTGCCGGTCTCAGCCGCGAGAGCGCGATCCGCCGGCGCTACAGGATGAACCGGCTCAGATCGCCCTTGTGCGCCAGCGGGGCCACCTTCTCGGCCACATAGGCGGCATCCACCGCGATCGCCTCGCCCGCCCGGTCGGTGGCGGTGAAGCTGATATCCTCCAGCAGCCGCTCCAGCACCGTGTGCAGCCGGCGCGCGCCGATATTCTCGACCCGGTCGTTGATCTCGCTCGCCAGATCCGCCAGCGCATCGACCGCGTCATCCGCGAAGGTCAGGGTGACATTCTCGGTCCCCAGCAGCGCCGAATACTGCTTCAGCAGCGAATGCTCGGGCTCGGTCAGGATGCGGCGGAAGTCGTCGCGCGTGAGGGCGGCGAGTTCCAC
>CAYZKM010000324.1:0-5903 GCA_964478525.1 uncultured Bifidobacterium sp. | reverse complement strand
TTTGCTGCCGGACATCCCGCCGATCGTGCAGCGGACATGGGTCGACGGACCGACCGTGTAGAACAGCCCGTGCGCGCGCAGCGCGGTGTTCAGATGCCCCAGTACCGTGCCGGGCTCCACCAGCGCCGTGCGGGCCTGCGGATCGATGTGCAGGATCCGGCGCAGGTGCTTGGAACAATCCATCACCAGCGCGCGGTTCACCGTCTGCCCGCACTGGCTGGTCCCGCCGCCGCGCGGCAGCACCGGTATCCCCGCCTCCCGCGCGATCGCCATCGCCGCGACCACGTCGTCGACCGTCTCGGGCACGATCACGCCCAGCGGCTCGACCTGGTAGATCGAGGCATCGGTCGCATACCGGCCGCGGCTGGCGCGGTCGAACAGGACCTGGCCCCTGATGTTGCGTGCCAGGCGCAGGGCCAGGGCGGAATCGCCGGGCCGGATGGTGTCGGTCTCGCTCATCGGTGGCTCACCCGCGATGTCTGAGAGAGGATAAAGACGCGCCCGGCGCTGCCCTGCAACCCGCCAGGGGGTTTTGCCCCTTGGAGCCCCGCCCGGGTTGGCCCTCTCCTGACACACCAACAGACCGGTTTCCAAAGGCCCGAGGCCTTTGGCGGAGGTCCAGGAGGCAGCGCCTCCTGGTCGGGTCACGGGGCGGAGCCCGCCTCCTGTCTCCGCCTCAGTCCTCCGGGCGGAAGCCGAGGATGCGTTGGAACCGCTCCTGATAGGCGGGCCAGACCTCGGGGTTCAACAGGCGCGGCGGGCGCTTGCCGTCCAGGATGGCGATCATCTGTTCGGCCGCGATGCGGGCGATGTTGTGCCGCGACTGGCGCGTGATGCCGGCGGTGTGCGGGCTGACCAGCACGTTGTCGAAATGCAGCAGCGGATGGTCCGACGGCGGCGGTTCGTCTTCCCAGACATCCAGCCCCGCCCCGGCGATCTGCTTCGCCGTCAGGGCCCTGGCCAGCGCGTCCTCGTCATGAATACCGCCGCGAGCGGTGGTCACGAAATAGGCGTGCGGCTGCATGATGGCGAACTGCGCGGCCCCCATCATCCCGCGGGTTTCCGCGGTATGGGGGCAGTTGATCGACACGTAGTCCGCCTGGCGCAGCATGTCTTCCAGCGTTGCCGCCTTCTCTGCCCCCTTGGCCGCGATCTGTTCGGCGGTCTGGTACGGATCGAAGGCGATGACGCGCATCTGGAACAGCCCGCGGCACAGTTCGGCGACGCGCGACCCGACATGGCCCAACCCGATGATGCCGATGGTGCGGCCCAGCAGATCGTCGCCCATGAATTCGCGGCGGTCATATGTCGCACCCGAGCGCATCAGGTGGTCCGACAGCATGATGCGCTTGGACAGCGTCAGCAGCATGGCCATGACGTGTTCGGCCACACCTTCCTTGTTACCGCCCGCCTGGTTCACCACCGCCACGCCGGCCGCGGTGCAGTCGGCCAGGTTGACGGTATCGAAGCCGGCACCGTTGGTGGACAGCACCACCAGGTTCGGGCAGCGCGGGAACAGCGGCGCATAGCCCTGGTATTTCATGTCCAGCTCCTGGCGCGAGGAGCCGATCTGGAAGGCATGCGCCTGGGACAGCACGCGTTCGGCCTCGGCCTCGGGGCTGGCGTTGACCAGCTTGTCGATCTGGATGTCCGGCCGCTTGCCCAGGATGTCGAGATAGACCTGGTGCGAAACGTCGTTGACGTAGAAGACTCGCTTGGTGTTGGGCGCCATGGGTGGCCTTTCCGGCAGGGATTCGATCCGAGGGCGCGGACCCTACCGTCGCGGCCGCCCAACCGGCAAATCAGGCATTATCCGGACACAGGAACGGCCCGGCTTTGCCATCGCTGGCACCGCCGGACCGTTGCCGGGCTGGCCGGGTCAGAAGCGCGCCTGGAAGGCGTGCGCCGGCGCCGAGAGCCGGTCTTCGACAACCACGCGTTCGTGGCCATCCCGGGAATTCCGGACGCGATAGCGAACATCGCGTCCTTCCACCGGCAGCAGGCGCTGGATGGTATAGGCGCCGGGTGGCGCGTCACCGTCCTGCCGGTTGGGTGTCAGGTTGACCGTCTGGCCAACCTTGAACTTGTGCGGTGTCATCACAAAACCCTCCGGCCTCTGGCGGCGCCCGCGGCGAAGATCGCCGGGGCTGCCACCGGGGTGACGCGCCAAGGGGGTGACGCGTCAAGCCTTCTGCAGGTTGTCAGCCGACAGCTTGCCCTGCTGGCCACGCTGGATGTCATAGCTGAGCTTCTGGCCTTCGTTCAGATTGCCAAGGCCCGCACGCTCCACGGCCGAGATATGCACGAACACATCCTTCGACCCGTCGTCGGGCTGAATGAAGCCGTAGCCCTTCTGGGCGTTGAACCACTTAACCGTTCCTGTCGACATGTCGACACTCCATACAACGGCGACCCGCACGTCGCGGGCCGAATTACTGTTCCGATTAGGGGAGCATCGAAGATGCGATGAGGTCGCAATTACACACGAGCAGCCCGAAGCGAAAAGCGCCGGTCATGATATGATAGGTCGTTTCCGGGCGATTACCAGGAAAAGAATTCGGCGTCGATTTCCCACTTCACGAACCACCCGCCGATGACACGCCGGCAGCAACCGCTCGGCCCGGCAAACTCCCTTGGGCAAACTCCCTTGGGCAAACTCCCCCTGGGCAAGCTCCCCTGGGCAAGCTCCCTTGGGCACCGTGGCGTTATCCTGTGTCCAATCGTGCCAGCACGCGCGCCATCAGGCCGGCCCGCCTCATAAGGCCCACTCCACAAGGCCCACTCCACAAGGAATGTCCGCATGTCCAAACCCAGCTTCTCGCGCCGCACGGTCCTGACCGGGCTGGCGGCCGCCCCGGTGGCGACCGGGGCCGTGATGAACGCCGCCCATGCCGCGACCGACCTCGCGGCCTCGGGCCTGGTCGGCAAGATGGAAGGCCCGACCATGGTCACCGATCCGGCGAAATGGCCGACCAAATTCAACGAGGCCCCGATGCTGGCCGAACGGGTGAAGGCCGGGAAGCTGCCGCCGGTGGATCAGCGCGTGCCTGCCGAACCGATGGTCTGGCAGCCGCTGAACGAGGCCGGGAAATACGGCGGCACCTGGCGGCGCGCCTTCACCGGGCCGGGCGATGTGGAGAACGGCAACCGGATCAACGCATCCGACAAGCTGTTCTTCTGGAGCGCGGATGGCGGCAAGATCGTCCCCTCGGTCGCGAAGAAGTACGAGCTCAGCGACGACGGGAAGGCCTATACGCTGTGGCTGCGCAAGGGGATGAAATGGTCCGACGGATCGCCCTTCACCGCCGATGATTTCGTCTTCTGGTTCGAGGACATCTACTCCAACAAGGAAATCGTCCCGACCCCGATCCCCGACCTGAACCCGCTGGGCAAGCCCGGCCGGCTGGTCAAGGTGGACGACCTGACCGTCCGGTTCGAGTTCGACGTGCCGTACTACCTGTTCGAGGAGATGATGGCCGGCGACACGCTGATCGGCGGCGGCCAGTCGGTGCGCCAATCGCAGAAGCTCAGCTTCGGGGCCTATTCGCCGGCGCACTACCTGAAGCAGTTCCTGCCGAAATACTCCTCGCTCGATGCGGTGAACGCACGCGCCAGGCAGGAGGGTTTCGAGAACTGGGTGCAGATGCTGCACTTCAAGAAGGACTGGTCGCTGAACCCCGATGTGCCGACGCTGGGCCCGTGGAAGACGGTGCAGCCGATCACCAGCGCGATCTGGCTGCTGGAGCGCAACCCGTTCTATTACGCCGTCGACACCGCCGGGAACCAGCTGCCCTATTTCGATCGCATCCAGTTCTCGCTTGGCGAGAACCTGGAGGTGATCAACCTGCGCGCGATGGCCGGGGAATACGACGAGCAGGAACGGCACATGGACCTGTCCAAGCTGCCGGTCATCCTGGATAACCAGGCCAAGGGCAACTACAAGCTGCATCTCGACCTCGGATTCGCCGGCGCGGATTTCCTGCTGCAGGTGAACCAGAGTTTCGATGCCGATCCGGAAATCCGCAAATGGCTGACCAATGCCGATTTCCGCCGCGCCCTGGCGCTGGGAATCGACCGCAACCAGCTGAACGAGACGTTCTGGCTGGGCGTCGGCACGCCGGGCTCGCCGGCGCCGGCGGAAAGCTCGCCGCAGAATCCCGGGCCGGAATGGCGCAAGAAATGGTCGGTGCTGGATGTCGCGCAGGCCAATGCGATGCTGGACAAGATCGGCCTGACGAAGAAGGACGCGCAGGGCTATCGCGTGCGCACCGACAATGGCGAACGCCTGCGCATCCAGATCTTCGCGGTGCAGGCCTTCCTGCCCTATCCGAAACTGTCGGAAATGGTGGCCAGCCAGTGGACCAAGATCGGCATCCAGGCCGATGTGAAGGAGTATGAACGCAACCTCGCCTTCACCAAGGTGCGCAACAACGAACACCATATTTTCATCTGGAACAATGGCGGCACGGAACTGCTGTACCTGTTCCCCCGCCATGCCATCCCGGTCGACCCGACCGAGGCGTTCATGGGTCCGAAGCACGCGCTGTACTACGCCTCGGGCGGGGCGCAGGGCGTGAAGCCGGATGACCCGAACATCCTGCGCATCTGGGAGCTGTTCCGCGAGGCGGCCAGCCTGAAATCCGACGGGCGCAACAAGAATGCCCAGGAGATCTGGAAGATCCTGATCGACCAGCAGTACGGCATCGGCACCGTCGGGCAGTCGCCCGCCGGGCTTGGCGTGCGCGTGGTCAGCAACAAGCTGGGCAACATCGCCGGGCGGGTCTGCAACGCGCAGCATTGCCGCACGCCGGGCAATTCGCACCCGGAAACCTGGTTCTTCAAGGCCTGACGGTGATCGCCACCCGTCATCCGCGCGCGGACGACGCCGTCCGATGCTAGCCTATCTGCTGCGCCGGCTTGGCCTGGCGGTGATCACCACCTGGGCGATCACCGTCGTGACGTTCATCATTCTCCAGCTTCCGCCAGGGGATTTCGTCGATGCCTATGTCGCGCAGGCCTCGGCCGTCGGCAACGCCATTTCGGCCGCCGAGGCCGACGCGCTACGCCGAGCGTATGGGCTGGATCAATCGCTGCTGGTCCAGTATGTGAAGTGGCTGAACCTGATCGTGCACGGCGAATTCGGCCAGTCCTTCGAATATGGCCGCCCGGTCAGCGAAGTCATCGGCGACCGGTTGTGGCTGACCGTGCTGCTGTCGCTGGGCGCCATCGTCGTCACCTGGGGCCTGGCACTGCCGATCGGCATCTACTCGGCGGTGCGGCAGTATTCGATCGGCGACTATGTCTTCACCTTCATCGGCTTCATCGGCCTGGCCGTGCCCAGCTTCCTGCTGGCGCTGATCGTGATGTATGTCGGGCTGCAGCTGTTCGACATGAGCGTGGGCGGGCTGTTCTCGTCGGAATTCCAGCTGGCGCCGTGGTCCTGGGCCAAGGCCTGGGACCTGGCGAAGCATTTGCCGGTGCCGATGCTGATCCTGGCTTTGCCCGGGATCGCGCAGCTGGTGCGGATCATGCGCGCCAACCTGCTGGATGAGCTGCGCCGGCCCTATGTCGTCACCGCCCGCGCGCGTGGGCTGGCGGAACGGCGGGTGATCCTGAAATACCCGGTGCGCGCCGCGCTCAATCCCTTCGCCTCCACCATCGGCTATCTGCTGCCCTATACGGTGTCGGGCAGCATCATCATCTCGGTCGTGCTCAGCCTGCACACCGTCGGTCCGCTGCTGCTGCGCTCCCTGATCTCGCAGGACATGCTGCTGGGCTCGACCATCATCCTGCTGCTGGGTGTCCTGACGGTGGTGGGGACGCTGGTGTCGGACCTGCTGCTGATGTGGATCGATCCCCGTATCCGGCTGGGTCAGCTGCGATGAGCACGACGACCGCCGATG
>CAYZKM010000323.1:0-5913 GCA_964478525.1 uncultured Bifidobacterium sp. | reverse complement strand
CCGGCGTGATCGTCCACAGCGGGGCGGCCAGCACGCCGGCGATGCCGGAAATCGCGCAGCCCAGCCCGAACACCCAGGTCAGGACGCTGGGCAGGTTGATGCCCAGCAGACCGACCATCTCGGGGTCACGCGATCCGGCGCGCAGGATGCGGCCGAACGGCGTGTGCTCCAGGAACAGCCACAGCGCGATCAGCACCGCCGCGGTCGTTGCCAGTACGGCGAAGCGATACTTGGTGATCAGGATCGGGCCCCAGATCAGGAAGCCCGACAGGAACGGCGGGGGGCTGAAGGGCTGGCCGATGCCGCCCCAGATCAGGCGCACCGATGCCTCGATCAGCAAGGCCAGCGCGAAGGTGATGATCAGGCTGACCAGCGGTTCCTTGTCATACAATCGCCGTATCAGCAGCCGTTCGGCCACCATGCCGACGGCGCCCACCAGGACCGGCGACAGGATCACCGCCGGCCAGCCGAAAGACTGGTACAGGGTCAGCGCGAAATACGCGCCCAGGGTGAAGAACACCCCATGCGCGAAGTTCACGATGCCCAGCAGCCCGAAGATGATCGACAGACCGATGGCGATCAGGACATACAGGCCGCCCAGCACGAGCCCGCTGGCAACCTGCGAAAGAATGATGTCGAGCATTGCTGATCTTTCCTCCCCTCTCGCCCGGGCGGGCGAGAGGGGATGGTTGGGGTCAGGCCATCTTGCAGCCGACTTCCTCGGGCGAGCCGAACACCTTGTCCAGATCGGCGGGATTCTCGGGCAGGGTCGTCTTCACATCGAAGAAGTCCCACTTGTCGGTGATCTTCTCCTTCACCGACACGGCCAGGTTGCGCGCCAGCATCTGGTGGTCGAACTTGCGATACGAATACGCCGTCGGACCGGCCTGGAACTTCCAGGCTTCCAGACCCTCGATGATCGGCATGGTCTCGGTCGACTTCGCCAGCTCGATCGATTCGAACAGCGACTTCGCGGTGATCCAGCCCATCCACGCCTTGTCCGCTGCCGGGCGGCCGTGCTTCTTCAGATAGGCCTCGGCGAAGGCCTTCTCCTCGGGCGGGTTCGCCGGGTTGTTGTAATACCACATCTTGGTGAACGTGCCGTTCGCCGCTTCCGGCCCCACCGCCCAGATGTCGGTATCGCCGATCGCGATCTCCACGAAGGGGATCTTGCCCTTCATGCCAAGCTCGTTCCACTGCTTCAGGAAGGTCGACAGGTCGCCCGCCGACAGCCCACCCACCACGACATCCGGCTTCGCCTGTCGGATCTTCAGGATGAACGAGCTGAAGTCGGCCGTGTTCAGCGGCACCTCGTCGGCGCCGACCTCGGTGCCGCCGGCTTCCTTCAGCAGCGCGCGCGACGACCGCAGGATGTCCTGGCCGAACGCGAACGACGCCGTGATGTGATACCAGCGCTTGCCGTAGCTGAGCGCATACGGGGCCAGCATGCGCTGCTGCACCAGCACCGGGGTGTTCAGCCGGAACGTGTAACGGTTGCAGTTCTTGCCGGTGATTTCCGTCGCCGCGGCATTGTTGCACACGAACGGCACCTTCAGCTGCGCCGCCGTCGCCTCCTCGGCCAGCGCGTTCGACGACAGCGATCCGCCCAGGATGGCGCTGACCTTGTTCTCCTGCACCAGCTTCTGCATGTTCTGCGTCGCCGCCTGCGGACTCGGCTCGTCCAGCCAGATCAGCTCGGCCGGCTGGCCCATGATCTTGTTGCCGCGTTCCTCCAGCGCCAGATAGGTGCCGTTCGCCAGGTATTCGGTCTGCGCCGCGATCTGCCCGGTCTTGGCCAGCAGCAGCCCGATCCGGATCGGATCGGCGGCGCGCGCCACATGCGGCATCGCCAGCGGGGCGGCGGCCAAGGATGCCGCGCCAAGCAGCGCCTTGCGGCGCGGGATCAGAAGTCCGGACTGCGTCGATTTCATGGTTTCCCCCTTGCGGCACGATGGCCCACTGGTTGGTGTCGTGGCATCTCTGCCGTCCCGGTTAAACCGGCGGCATCACCGGATCAACCCGCCCTTGCGGCGGCCTGCTGCGCGCCCATGCGAACCGCCGCGTTGGCCGCGCCATAGCCGGCATACCCGCCGATCCGCTGCACGATCTCGAAGAAGAAACGGCCGTCGAAGGTTTCCGTATAGGCATGCAGGAACTCCCCGGCGTCATCCCGGTCGTACAGCAGGTTCAGCGACCGCAGCCATGCGACCCTGTCATCGTCCAGGTCCCATTTCGCGGCGATGTCGTCGTAGTAGTTGGCCGGGATGGACAGCATCCGTGTCCCGCGCGCGATCAGCGTCCGCAGCGTCGGTCCGATATCGCCGGTCGCGAAGGCGATGTGCTGCACACCCGCCCCGCCATGCGCCGAGACGAAACGCCCCGGCGCCGTCGCCCGCCCTTCGGATATGTTCAGCGGCAGCCTGATCCGTCGGTCCGGGCTGACCATGGTGCGGCTGCGCACCAGGCCATAGGGATCGGCGATCTCCCACATCGCCTCGGCGCGGAAGCCGAAGATCGCGTGATAGAACAGGCTGAAATTGTCCATCCGGCCAGGTGGCAGGGCCTGCGCGACATGGTCGATCGCGGTCAGCAGCGGCGCCGGCGCGGCATCGCCGAACAGGCGGAAATCCGTCTCGTAGATGGTCCGGCCATCGGCGTCGGCCTCGACCAGGAAGATCAGCGTCCCGTCGGGTGCGCGCATCGCGGGCATCTGCCGCTCCCCCACCCCCACCCTCTCCTGCCATTGCGGGCACAGCAGAGCGTCCGCTCGGCTGGCGGCCTGCGCGGCATCATCGATCCGCAGCCCCATCGCGCAGACCGACGCACCGTGGAACTGGAAATGTTCGGCCGCCGCACTGTCGGGTTCGGCGTTCAGGATCAGGCTGACATCGCCCTGCTGGAACAGCTCCACATCCTTGGACCGATGCCGCCCGGCAAAGCTGAAGCCCAGGCCACGCAGCGTCTCCCCCAGGCGGCGGCGGGAATCCTCGTCGACGCAGAACTCGATGAATTCGGTGCCCGAGAAGCCGGGCGGGGCGGGCAGGCTGGTATGGCCGGCCTCGGCCTCGACCAGGCGCAGCGATCGCAGCCCGTCGCGCGCGATCAGCCGGGCAGGGGCGATGCGGAAATCATCGTTGAAGATTTCGAGCGAGAGCGGGCCGGCATAGCCCGTGGCCAGCACCGCCCGCAGGAAGCCCGCGACGGGCAGCTCGCCCTGGCCGGGGAAGCTGCGGAAATGCCGGCTCCAGGACAGCGGGTCCAGGCTGAGCTTCGGCGCGTCGGCCAGCTGGACCAGGAACAGCTTCGCGGCCGGCACGCCGGACAGGCCGGAGACATCATCCCCGATCGCCAGCGTGTGGAAGCTGTCGGCCACCAGGCCCAGGGCGGGATGCGCGGCCTGCTGCACGATCGACCAGGCCTGCCGCCAGGTCTTGACGTGCCGGCCCCAGGCCAGCGCCTCGTAGCCGACCCGCAGGCCCCGACACCTGGCACGTTCGGCCATCTCGGCCAGGTCGGCGGCGGCACGCGCGGGATCGTCCAGGCTGGCCGGGCTGGTGTTGCTGCACACCAGAAGCAGGTCGCAGCCCAGGGCCTGCATCAGGTCGAACTTGCGCTCCGCCCGGTCCAGCGCGCGGGCGCGCTGCCCGTCCGGCATCGCCTCGAAATCACGGAACGGCTGATAGCAGGTGATCGTCAGGCCCAGGCTCTCGACGATATAGCGGATGTCCTCGGGCGAGCCGTCATAGGTCAGCAGGTCGCTTTCAAAGATCTCGACCCCGTCGAAGCCGATGGCGGCCGCGGCCTCCAGCTTTTCCGGCAGCGTGCCGCACAGGGACACGGTGGCGATGGACTTCAGCAGCGGCGGTGAGTCGGCCATCGTCTCCCCCTGAAGTTGACCGGTGCCCGGGCGTTTTGTATTAACCATTTAGTTAATACAAAACGCCAACCATCGCCGCAACCCGGAATCCGCCGCGGCAGGGAGTGTCCCCGGCATGACGATCCCCCGCCCACGCCCGGTGCTGATCGGGCTGATCGGCACCGGCATCCAGGCATCCCGCAGCCCGAGCCTGCACGAGCAGGAGGGCGTCGAACAGGGTCTGGCATATATCTATCGCCTGATCGACATGGAGGTGCTGAAGCTGGGGCTCGATGCCTTGCCGGACCTGTTGGCGGCGGCCGAGGCGATGGGCTTCGACGGGTTGAACGTGACACATCCGTGCAAGCAGGCGGTCGTGCCCCTGTTGCATGAGCTCTCGCCCGACGCAGCGGCCCTGGGTGCGGTGAACACGGTCCTGCTGCGGAACGGACGGCGGATCGGCCACAACACCGACTGGTTCGGGTTCGCCGAGAATGTCCGGCGCAACCTGCCCGACGCTCCGATGGACCGGGTGGTGCAGTTCGGCGCCGGCGGGGCCGGTTCGGCGGTCGCGCATGCCGCCCTGGTCCTGGGCACCCGGCATCTGACGATCGTCGATGTCGACGCCACCAAGGCAGCCACCCTGGTCCGCGCGCTGAACGATCGGTTCGGCGCCGGCCGCGCCAGCCTGGCACAGGATGCCGCGGACGCGATGGCGGCGGCCGACGGGGTGATCAACGCCACCCCCATCGGCATGGCGGCGCATCCCGGCATGCCGTTCCCCGCGGCATGGCTGCGCCCGTCGCTGTGGGTGGCCGAAGTCATCTACTTCCCGCTGGAAACCGAGCTGCTGCGGCACGCCCGCGCCCTGGGCTGCCGCACGCTGCATGGCGGCGGGATGGCGGTGTTCCAGGCGGTGGAGGCGTTCCGCCTGTTCAGCGGCGTCACGCCGTCGGCCGAGAGGATGCTGGCGCATTTCCGCGCCATGGGCACCTGACTCAACGGCTCACCAGGCCCAGCACCGCGTCCCCGATCATCCGCCGGTGCCGGTCCCGGCTGTCCGGACCGACATAGCCCGCGCCATACAGCGTGCCGAACGTGTGCTGATTGCCGACGCGGTAGAAGCAGAACGCGCTGATCATCATGTGGATGTCCACCGGATCGATCCCTGGGCGGAACATGCCGGCCGCCGAACCGCGGTCCAGGACCTCGCGCAGGGTCTCGATGGCGGTGATGTTGCGGGCGCGCAGCGCGTCGGCCTGCTTGAGATGCCGAGCATGGTGGATGTTCTCGATGCATACCAGGCGGACGAAGTCGGGATGGGTCTCGTGGTGGTCGAAGGTGAATTCCACGATCCGCCGCAGTGCCTCGGCCGGCGGCACGGATGCCAGGTCGAGCGCCTGTTCCGGGTCGCGGATTTCCCGATAGGCCTGTTCCAGAACGGCCAGGTACAGCCCCTCCTTGCTGGCGAAATAGTAGTACAGCATCCGCTTGGTGGTGCGGGTGCGGGCCGCGATGGCATCGACCCGGGCACCGCTCAGGCCGTGGGTGACGAACTCGGCGCGGGCGACGTCCAGGATGTCCTGCCGCGTGCGGGCAGCGTCCGGCTTGCGGGATTCGGCATCATCCTGGATCGCTTGGGGCGGCGGCACGCGTCGGGTCCTCTCGTCGGCGGGGTGCGGACAGCCTATCATGGCCGAACGAACCAGTTGGTGAACAGAGCGAGGAAACGCCCATGGCGGACATGACGGATTGGCTGGGCCTGGCAGGCAAGGTGGCGGCGATCACCGGCGCGGGCGGCGGCATCGGGCGGGCGGTGGCCCTGGGTCTGGCGCGGGTGGGCGCGCTGCCGGTTCTGCTGGACCGGGACACCACGACGATGGCCGAGACGCAGGCGCAGTTGAAGGCGATGGGCGTCGAGGCACCGGCGATCGAGTGCAACATCGCGCACCAGGACAGCGTGCAGGCCGCGGCGAACCAGGCCGGGCCGGTGGATGTGCTGGTGAACAATGCCGGCATCCTGCGCGCGGGGCCGCTGTCCTCGATCAGTGTCGAAG
>CAYZKM010000322.1:0-5913 GCA_964478525.1 uncultured Bifidobacterium sp. | reverse complement strand
GCCCGCGGCCATGCCGTCGCCAGCGTCGGCAATGTCGCCGGTGGCATGAGTGCGATCCGCTTCGGCGAGGACGGGCTGCTGGAAGGCGCGGCCTGCTGGCGCGCCGATGGCACCCCGATCGGCCTCGGCGGCGGCCTGGCGCGCGCCGGCGTGCGGTTCCGCCCGGAGGCGACGCGGGTCTGAGGCCACCGCGATGCCGACGGCCGCGATCCGCCTGCACCCGGCCGGCATCATCGGCCAGACCAACAGGCGGCTGTTCGGCGCCTTCGTCGAGCATCTGGGCCGCTGTGTCTACGGCGGTATCCACGAGCCCGGGCACCCCAGCGCCGACGCGCAGGGGTTCCGCCGCGACGTGCTGGCACTGGTGCGGGAACTCGGGCCGACCGTGGCGCGCTATCCCGGCGGCAACTTCGTCAGCGGGTACGACTGGGAAGACGGGGTCGGGCCCGCCGCAGACCGGCCCACGCGGCTGGACCTGGCCTGGCGATCGACCGAGACCAACGCGTTCGGCACCAATGAATTCATCGACTGGTGCCGCCTGGCCGGGATCGAGCCGATGCTGGCGGTGAACCTGGGCACGCGCGGCGGCGATGCAGCGCGCCGGTTCGTCGAGTACTGCAACCACCCCGCGGGAACCGCGCTGTCGGACCTGCGCCGGGCGCATGGGTGGGAGGCACCGCACGGGGTGAAGCTGTGGTGCCTGGGCAACGAGATGGACGCGCCCTGGCAGATGGGGGCCAAGACCGCCGACGCCTACGGCCGGATCGCCGCCGAGGCGGCCAAGATGATGAAATGGGTCGATCCCGGCATCGAACTGATCGCCTGCGGGTCGTCCGGGCCGAATATGCCGAGCTTCGGGCAATGGGAGTCGACGGTGCTGGCGCATTGCCTGGAGCATGTCGATGCCATCTCGCTGCATTGCTATCTGAACAACTATGCCGACGACACCGCCGCTTTCCTGGCCGCCCCCGACCTGATGGACCGCATGATCGAGGATGTCGCGGCCATCGCCGATGGCGTGGCCGCGCGGCGCCGGTCGTCGAAGCGGATCACGCTGAGCTTCGACGAATGGAATGTCTGGTACCGCACCCGCCGCGACCGGGTGGGGCGGGTGATGCCGGGCTGGCCGGTGGCGCCGCCGATCCTGGAGGAAACCTATTCGATGCAGGACGCGCTGGCGTTCGGTGGCGCCTGCATCGCGCTGCTGAACCATGCCGATCGCGTCGGCAGCGCCTGCCTGGCGCAGCTGGTCAATGCCATCGCCCCGATCCGCGCCGAACCGGGCGGCGCGGCCTGGCGGCAGGCGATCTTCTATCCGTTCGCGCAGTTCAGCCATTTCGGCCACGGAACCGTGTTGCGGGCGGCGATCGACTGTCCGTTCTATGACGCCTCGTATTTCGATCCGTTCCTGGACCGCGACCAATGGTTCCCGATCCGTGCGGCGTATCTGAAGCTCGCCGCCGTCCACGATGGCGCGACGGGCGGGCTGACGCTGTTCGCGCTGAACCGCCACCTGACCGAGGAACTGTCGATCGCGGTGGACCTGGACGGGTTCGGCCCGATGCGGGTGGTTTCGGCGCGGGAGATGCGCCACGACGCGCTGGACGCGACCAACACGGCCGCCGCGCCGCTGACGGTCCGTCCGTTGCCGATGGACAATGTGCATCTGGGCAACGGGCGGCTGGACGCCGACCTGGCGCCGGCGTCGTGGACCGTGCTGCGCCTGGCGCCGGACGGCGCATGATCACGCAATCGTTGCGTATTGCAATCAGAAGCGGGGTTGCGCCGGCCCGCGCCTGATCTATCCTGCCGCCATGAGGCGAGCAACGGCGATCACCCTCGTGCTGCTGGGCGGCGGCGCCGTGACCACCGCGGTGGTGTCGATGAACCGTTGCCGCGATCCCGAGACCGGGCTGACGGTCTCCTGCCCCAGCAGCAGCAGCGGATCATCCGGCGGCTATCGCTCCTCCTCCTACAGCCATGGCGGCAGCGGCAGTTCCGCCGCCAGCACGAGTTCCACATCCCGCGGCGGGTTCGGCGGCACCGGCGCCGCCGCGTCCTCGGGGTCTTGAGCGCCATGCATCGCCATGCCATCGCACCACGGCACGACTGGCGCGACCGCGCCCGTGCGCTGGATTTCGCCTATGCCGAGATCGCCGGCGCGCCATACTGGGACGAAACCGCCTGCTGGGAATTCACCGCCGCCCAGATCGACGTGCTGGACGACGCGCTGGCCGAGCTGGAACGGCTGTCGCGGCTTGCCGCGGAACACGCCATACGCCACGACCGCCACCAGATGCTCGGCATTCCGCAATCGGTCTGGCCGCTGTTCGTCCGGTCCTGGGAACGGCAGGAACCCAGCCTGTACGGGCGGATGGACCTGCGCTGGGACGGCACCGGCGCGCCGAAACTGCTGGAATACAACGCCGACACGCCGACCTCGCTGTACGAGAGCGCCGTGATCCAATGGGAATGGCTGCAATGCGCGGTGCCCGAGGCGGACCAGTTCAACTCGATCCATGAAGCCCTGATCGCCGCCTGGCCGACGCTGAAACTGCCCCGGCAGGTGCATTTCACCTGCATGCGCGACACGGATGAAGACAAGGGGAATGTCGACTATCTGCGCGACACCGCGACGCAGGCCGGCCTGGACACACCGTTCCTGTTCATCGACGAGATCGGCTGGAACGGACGCCGCTTCGTCGATCTGGCGGACCGGCCCATCGATGCGATCTTCAAGCTGTACCCGTGGGAATTCCTGCTGCGCGACGATTTCGGCTATGACATCGCCGCCGCCCCGACACGATGGATCGAACCCGCCTGGCGCCTGCTGCTGTCAGGCAAGGGCATCCTGGCACTGCTGTGGGAGCTGTTTCCCGACCACCCCAACCTGCTGCCCGCCTATCGCGAACCCGGCCGCACCGGCGGAGCCGAGATCCGCAAGCCGCTGTTCGGGCGGGAGGGTGCGAATATCACCGCACCGGGCCTGGACACCGACGGCCCCTACGGCGCCGAGGGCTTCGTGCACCAGCAATGGATGCCGCTGCCCGAGATCGACGGGCACTACCCGGTGATCGGCGGCTGGATCATCGCCGGCAAGCCGCACGGGATCGGCATCCGCGAGGACACGACGCCGATCACCCGCGACACCAGCCGCTTCGTCCCCCATTATTTTCGGAGCCCGGCATGACCGACCCGGCGAACATCCTGAACTTCCTGCTGTATCTGGGCACGGCCGTGCTGCTGCTGGCTGCCTTCCTGGCCGGCTATACGCTGATCACCCCGATCGAGGAATGGCAGCAGATTCGCGCCGGCAACACCGCCGTCGCCGTCTCCCTCGGCGGGGCGATGATCGGCTTCACCCTGCCGCTCTCGTCGTCGATCGTGCACAACAACACGCTGGCGGCGACCGTCGTGACCGCGGCGATCGCATTGGTGGTACAATTGCTGTGCTACGTCATCCTGCGCGCGTTGCGCCGTGGCAGCGACGCCGCGGTGGAACGCGGGGAACTCGCCGAGGCGATCCTGCGCGCGGCCACCTCGATCACGCTGGGCATGTTGAACGCGGCATGCCTGACCTGATCTGATCTCTGCCCGGGGCGACGCCGCGCCCGTCAGTCGATGCCCCGTCATTCAATACGCGGTCTTCGCCCTTGCCTTGTCGCGCCTGGCGACGAAGGCGCCCATCAGCCGTTGCGTCTCCGGCGTTCCATGCGCCGCCGCCACCGCGCGGATGCCCTGCTGCACCGCATCGGCGATCGACATGCGTTCCCAGTCGCGGATCAGCTCCTTCTGCGCACGGATCGCGTTCGGGCCGGCCGACAGGATCGCCTCCACCCATTCATCCACCGCAGCGTCCAGCCCGGCGGCGGGCGCGACGCGTTCGACCAGATGGCAGGCCAGAGCCTCGGCCGCGTCGATATGGCGGCCGGTGAACACCAGCTCCCGCGTCTTGCCCCAGCCGATCAGCTGCGGCAGCAGGCAGGCCTCCATGCCCGAGGGCAGGCCGAACAGGACCTCCGGCATGCCGAACTTCGCACTATCGACCGCGGCGCGCATGTCGCAGGACGCCGCGATTTCCAGCCCCGCCCCGAAGCAATAACCGTTGATCCGCGCCAGCACCGGCACCGGTGCCCGCCGGATCGCCTCGCAGGCGCGATGCGTCAGCGCCGGCCCTTCGGTGGCGTGACCGTGCGAGAAGGTGGACATCTCCTTGATGTTCGCCCCACCGATGAACGACCGCTCCCCCGCCCCGGTCAGCACGATCACGCGCATCGATGGATCGGCCGACAGCCGCTCGATCGTTTCCGCCAGTTCGCGCTTGCCCTCGTTCCCGAGGGCGTTGCGCTGTTCGGCGTTGTCGACCATGACACGGGCAATCGAGCCGGCATCGCCGCGATCTTCGACCGAGACGGCGATCAGGCTCATGTCGCGCGGCGCCGCAGCACGGCGTCGCGGATCAGCGGCATCCGGTCATTGCCGAAATACATGTCGTCGCCGCCGACGAAGATCGTGGGGGAGCCGAAGCCGCCACGGTCGATCAGTTCCTGCGTGTTGTTGCGCAGCCTGTCCTTCACCGGCTGCTGTTCGATCCCGTCCAGCACCATCCTGGCATCGATCCCCGCCGTCTCGCAGATGCCGGCGATGACGGGCACCTGCGAGATGTCCTTGTCGTCGCCCCAATAGGCATCGAACGCCGCCATGGCGAAGGGCATCATCTGCGGCGTGCCTTCCAGCAGGCAGCAGGCGCGCATGACCTTCACCGCGTTCACCGGAAACACGGAGGGGCGGTAATGCATGCGAATGCCGAGGAACCGTGCCCAATCGGTCTGGTCCTTCTTGTTATAGGCGGACTTCGCCGGCACCGGCTTCTCGCGGCTGTTGTGAACGGACGGATTGACCGCATTGAAGACGCCGCCGACCAGGTGCGGGCGAAAGGACACGGTGCAGCCGATCTCCTTTTCCAGTTCCCGCAGGCTGTGGACGGCGAAATACGTCCACGGGCTGGAACAGTCGAAGAAGCATTCGATATCGGCCATGATTCTGGATCTCCCGTTTCTTACGCCGCCGGAACCGGACGGGCGCGCTGGTTGTAAAGGATCTTCGCGCGACGCGCCTGCTCCTCGGGCGGCAGTTTGGTCGGATCCTCGGACAGGTCCGCGCCCACCGCCATGCCGCGCTGCACTGCCGGCCGCTGCGCCAGTTCGTCCGCCCAGCGCTTGAAGTATTTGAACTCGTTGATGTCCTGGCCCTGGCCTTGCCAGTTCACCGTCCAGGGATAGCAGATCATGTCGGCGATCGTGTACTCATCACCGGCCAGGTATCTACTTTGATACAGACGATTGTTCAGCACGCCGTACATACGGTTCACCTCGTCGGTGAAGCGGCGCACGGCATAGGACTGGTCGCCCTGCTTGTCACCCAGGCGGCGGAAATGCCCGCACTCCCCGCTTTTGGGGCCCTGGTTGGCCATCTGCCAGATCAGCCATTCCGTGACGGCGTATTTGCCGCGCCAGTCCTGGGGATAGAAGCGGCCGCATTTCTCGGCCAGGTACATCATGATCGCCCCGGATTCGAACACGGTGATCGGTTCGCCACCGCCGGGCGGGCTGTGATCGACCATGACCGGCATGCGGTGGTTCGGGTTCATCTGCAGGAATGCGTCCGAGAACTGGTCACCGCGGCCGATGTTGCACGGCACGATGTTGTAGGGAATGCCTGCTTCTTCCAGCAGGATCGTCACCTTCTTGCCGTTCGGCGTCGGCCAGTAATGCAGATCGACCATGGCGCGTTCTTTCCTGGTTGTCCCCGGTCCGCCGAACGACGGACCGCCCCCAGGTTAACCCAGCCCGCCGCCCCCGGCCACCGCCCCCGGCCGCGCCCCGCGCACCGACGTATCGACGGCGGACCCCG
>CAYZKM010000321.1:0-5938 GCA_964478525.1 uncultured Bifidobacterium sp. | reverse complement strand
CCGCGCTGATCTTCCCCCAACTGCCCCCTCTTATCTGCCCCCCTTATCTGCCTCGATCTGGAGACCGCCATGAGCCGGAAGCAGAACCCCATCCGCTCAGAGATCGCCTGGAGCACGCGTGAACGCATCACCGTGCGTGGGCGTGACCTGCCGAACCAGATCCTGGGGCACATGAACCTGGGCGACTTCGCCTATCTGCAACTGACCGGCAAGGAAGCCACGCCGCAGCAGTCGGCGATGTTCAATGCCATCATCATCACGCTGGTCGAGCATGGGCTGACCCCCAGCGCCATCGCCGCGCGGCTGACCTATTCCGGCGCGCCGGAGGCGATGCAGGCGGCGGTCGCGGCCGGGCTGTGCGGGCTGGGATCGGTGTTCGTCGGCAGCATGGAGGATGCGGCACACCTGCTGTCGGACGCGCTGCCGATCGGGCAGGACCATGCCGGGGCCGACCTGGCAGCGATCGCGCGGGAACGGGTCGGCGCCTATCGTGCCGCCAAGCGCATCCTGCCCGGCATGGGACATCCCATCCACAAGCCGGTCGATCCGCGCGCCCCGCGCCTGTTCGAGATCGCGCGAGAGAACGGCATGTACGGCAGGTATTGCGAACTGATCCAGGAAATCGCGGCCGAGGCCGAGCGGGCCAGCGGACGGTCATTGCCGGTGAATGCGACCGGGGCGATCGGGGCGATCTGCTGTGAGTTCGGCTTTCCCTGGCGCATCGTCCGCGGCTTCGGTGTGATGGCGCGGGCGATCGGGTTGGTCGGCCATATACTGGAGGAGAGCGAGCAGCCGATCGCGCGCGAGGTCTGGCTGCGGACCGATGACGAGGCCAGCGCCCATCTGCGTCCGATCGGGGAGTGATCGGACGCGGGCCGTGGGCGGTTCTCTGATTTCGGGACGCTTGAAAGAAATTTGATCAAGAACGTTGTGCGTCCGGCACGTGTCGATCATTATCGCGTATCGGATACGATCTGGCGGGGTTGGACGTGGCGCAGAGCTCCGTGACGGGCTCCGAAACAGGGGAAGCCGGGGCGACGCCCGCGACGCCGCCGCATGGCTGGCTCGCCATCGTTGCCGTCGCCGTCATCGGTGTGTTCCTGTCGTACGCGCAGTTCCTGTATTTCGACTCGATCGATCAGGCGCGCATAGCCAGTGCCCTGGAACTGCGCACCGGATGGCGGGCGCAGGATTTCGAGCATAAGCTGCGCTTCGCCTCTGCCGATGCCGAGGCGCTGGCCAGCTTCATGGCGACCGAGCGCGGCGTTACGCCGCAGCGGTTCCAGGATTTCGTCGGCTTCTCTCATCGTGACAACATCTTCGGCAGCGTCCTCTATTGGGCCGCATGGGTGTCCGATCAGCAGCGCGACGGGTTCGTCGCCGCCACGCGCGCGATCATCGGGCCGGACTTCCAGATCGTCGATCGCGCGGCGGATGGCCAGTTCGTGCCGTCGCCGCGCCGGCCCGCCTATCTGGTGCATGTGTTCGAGGAGCAGGTGTCGAATCTGGGGTCCGTCAGCGGGCTGGACATGCTGCGCGTGCCGGGACGTCCGGACCTGGTCGCGCGGGTCCGCGACGGCGGCGAACCGTTGGGCACGCCGCCGGTCTCGCTGATGATGGGGCATGGGGTGCGGGGCTTCGTCGTGCTGTGGCCGGTCTATGAAACCGCCGCCGTTCCGCCGACCGTGGAACAGCGTCGCGAGATGTTTCGCGGCGCGGTCGTCGCCCGCTTCCCGCTTGAGAGCCTGCTGAACGGCGTGATGGCCAACACGCCCGGCATCACCGGGTCCATTGACTTGCTGATGGGACCCGGGGCCGAGGCGCGTCCTGTCGCGTCCTTTGACCCGAAGGCGAACCGGTGGCTGCTGACGGGCGCCGGCCCGAAGGTGCCGGCTGCGGGGACGATCACGCTGCGCAAGGAATTCGACGTCTACGGCCAGCATTGGACGCTGGTGTCGCATTTCCCGCCGGATCTCATCGGCCCGCTCCGCGCCCCCGCTCGCTGGTTCTCCCTGTCGCTGGGCCTGGCTCTGACGGTGCTGATCACCGGCATGCTGCGCCGGGCACAGCTTCGTCAGCGCGGCATCGAGGCCGCGGTGATCGAACGGACCGCCAGCCTGTATCAGGAAATCGGCGAACGGAAACGGCAGGAAGCGGCGACGCGGGACCTGGCGGAGCGGTTGCGCGCCGTGCTGGATACCGCGCTGCATCCGATCATCCTGACCGACCAGGACGGCATCATCGAATTGTTCAATCCGGCGGCCGAGGCGTTGTTCCGCTATGCCGCCGAGGAGGTGCTGGGCGCGAATGTCCGGATGCTGATGCCGCTGCCCTACAGCGACCAGCATGATGGTTTCCTGGGTGACTACCAGCGCACCGGCGTGAGCGCGGCGATCGGCCGGACGCGCGAGGCGGTGGGGATGCGCAAGGACGGCACCACCTTTCCGCTGGAACTCTCGATCGGTGAGGCGAAGGGGGACGGCACGTCGATCTTCGTCGCGATGATCACGGATCTGTCGGAACGGCGCCAGCAGGAAGGGACCCTGCGCCGCTGGGCCGACGCGTTCGAGAAGGTGGCGTTCGGCATCGCGATCGTCGATGTGGAAACCGATCGGCTGGAACTGGTGAACCCTGCGCTGGCCGCGATGGTGCGCGCGCCCGTGGCCGATCTGATGGGCCGCGGCATCTACGATTTTCATCCCGCCGCCGAGCGTCTGCGGCTGTCATCACGGGCGGATGTGGCGGATGCGCGGGGACGGAGCTCGTTCGAGACGGAGTATCTGCGCGTCGATGGGACGGTTTTCCCCGCGCGGGTCAACGTCAGTGTCGTGCCGGCGCCGGGCGGGCACGGGCTGAACCGGATCGCAACGATCTTCGACATTACCGAGGAGCGCAGGATCGAGGCGGCTTTGCGCGAAAGCCGTCATCGGTCGGACGAATTGCTGGCCCTGCTGGACACGCTGTATGACGAGGCGCCGGTCGGCCTGGCGTTCCTGGACCGCGACTTCTGCTATGTCCGGATCAATACGGCCCTGGCCGAGATGAACGGCATGCCGGCCACGGCGCATCTGGGACGCTCGGTCGAGGATGTGCTGCCCGATCTGTGGCCACACGTGAGCGGCGTGTTTCAGGCCATTCTCGGGACCGGCAAGCCGATCATCAACGTCCCGATCAGCGGGCACACCGCGCTGCCCGACCAGGGGCCGCGCCATTGGCTGGTCAGCTGCTATCCGGTACGGGTCGGGGAGATCACCATCGGTGTCGGCCTGATCGTGCTGGAGGTGTCGCGCCAGCATCAGATCGAGGAACAGCTGCGCCAGGCGCAGAAGATGGAGGCGATCGGCAACCTGACCGGCGGCATGGCGCACGACTTCAACAATCTGCTGGGCGTCATCATCGGCAATCTCGACCTGGCGCAGCGCATGCTGCAGCCCGGCACCGACATGGCCGAGACCATCACCGAAGCACAGGATGCCGCGCTGCGGGGCGCGGAACTGACCCGGCGCCTGCTGGCCTTCGCCCGCCGCCAGCCGTTGCGCCAGCAGCGCGTGGCGATCAACGACCTGGTCGACGGCGTCAATCACCTGCTGCGCCGTACCCTCGGTGAACAGATCAGCATCGTGCTGGAACTCGATCCGATCGTGTGGCCGGTCGAGGTTGACCAGGCACAGCTGGAAGCCTGCCTGGTCAACCTGGCCACCAACGCCCGCGATGCCATGTCGGACGGCGGCACGCTGACCATCTGCACCGGCAACCGGACGCTGGACGGGGACTACGCCGAGAGGCATGCGGACGTCACACCGGGCGATTACGCGATGATCGAGGTATCGGACACCGGCCTGGGCATGGCCCAGGACGTGGTGAGCCGGATCTTCGAGCCGTTTTGCACCACCAAGGAACCGGGCCGCGGAACCGGTCTTGGGCTGAGCATGGTCTTCGGCTTCGTCAAGCAGTCGTCCGGCCATATCACCGTCTACAGCGAGGTCGGCCACGGGACCGTGTTCCGGCTGTACCTGCCACGCATGAAGGACGGGCATGACACCGACGCAGTACCGCAGACGGTCGTTCCGCGGCAGGGGGCAAACGAGATGATCCTGGTGGTCGAGGACAACGCCGCGCTGCGCCGTGTCGTGGTCCGGCAGCTGCGCGGGCTTGGCTATCAGGTCCACGAGGCGGAGAACGCCGACGCGGCCCTGGCGATGCTGGAGCACGAGAATGTCGACCTGGTCATGACCGATGTGGTCATGCCGGGCAGCATGGACGGGTTCGGGCTGGCGCGCGTGGCGCTGGAGCGATGGCCGCATCTGCGCGTGCTGTTCACCTCGGGCTTTCCGGAAACCCGCATCAACGGCAATCTGGGGCCACAGGGCGGGTCCGCCCGCCTGCTGGGCAAGCCGTACCGGCTGGATCAGCTGGCGCAGGCGGTGCGCGACGCGCTGGAAGCCTGACGGGGCCGATCCCTGCTTTGACTCGGGCCGGGGGTTCGCTTCCAATGTCTCCGGCGGGACATGCGATGCCCCGGCGCGCAGCGGTGCAACAAGGGACCCGGACGAGCATGAAGATTGGCATCCTCTACACCTCTCACCCCGATCCGGCGACCGAGCCGCATCCGTATCACGCCGTCCATGCCCGCACGACACGGGAAGTGCTGGAAGCCGAGGCGCTGGGCTTCGACAGCATCTGGATCGCCGAGCACCATTTCTCGGACAAGTATGGGATCCTGCCTGATCCGTTCAGCTATCTGTGCTACCTCGCCGCGCTGACGAAGCGCATCAAGCTCAGCGCCGGGGTGATGGTGGTGCCGCTGCACCATCCGATGCGCATCGTCGAGAATGCCGCCTTCATCGACATCCTTTCCAACGGCCGTTTCCAGCTTGGCCTGGGGTCCGGCTATCGCCCGTATGAGTTCGAGGGGCTGGGCGTCGACTACGACACCCGGCGCGACATGCAGGAAGAGGCGATCCCGCTGATCCTGAAGGGCTTTCACGACAAGCGAATGAAGGCCAGCGGCAAGTTCTATAATTTCGAGATCGCCGCGCCGTACGAGATCTATCCGATCCCGGTGCAGTTGCCGCATCCGCCGATCTTCATGGGCGCGGGCACCGACCGCTCCATGAGCCAGGCGGCGCGGTGGGGCTTCGGGCTGATGCAGTCGACGCTGCCCGATCTGGCGACGATCGCCGCGCATATCGGCACCTACCGGTCCCATATGAAGGAAGCGGTGGCGCCGTACAACCAGAACCCGGCCTTCGGTGAGGTCGATGTCGCGCGCCTGGTCTATGTGGCGCCGACCGATGCTCAGGCCAAGGCCGACAGCGCGGAAGGCGTGGTGCGCCATGTCCGCAGCTTCGTGAACAACGGCACCGGCCGGTATTTCGGCGAGGTGACCGCCGAACGCGACAACAACGCGCTGAGTTACGACAACCTGGTGGACAGCACGATCCTGCACGGTTCGCCGGACACGGTGATCCGCAAGATCGAGGCGTTCCGCAAGGTCGGCGCGACCTCGATCATGCTGCACTACCCGCCCTATTACGGGCCGGAGAAGACGTCTCAGATGCTGCGCCTGTTCGCCAGGGAAGTGCTGCCGCACGTGCAGGCGATGGAAGCCCCCCGCCTGGCGGCAGACTGATCCCGCCAACCGCTCGGCCCGGGCGGCGGTCCGTCCGCGCCGGGTCGCGAAAGCGGCATCTTGACCTGTGGCCGGCCCGGATGACACGAGTGTCGGCAGCCAGCGGGATCGCGCGATCTGGCCGGAAATCACAGGAGGGACACGCCCATGACAACGGAAGCCTTCACGTCAGCCCGGGATTTCCTGTTGGCGAACCGGCTCGACCACACGGCGGCGTATCGGGACTTCCGCTGGCCCGCGCTCGACCGGTTCAACTGGGCGCTGGACTGGTTCGACGCCGCGCTCGCCCGCGGCCCCCTGGCGAAC
>CAYZKM010000320.1:0-5939 GCA_964478525.1 uncultured Bifidobacterium sp. | reverse complement strand
AGATGCTGAAGATCGCCGGCAAGGACAACCTGGAAGGCGTGATCGTCGGCCTGGCGAACTGGCCCGGCAAGCACCTGGCCGACCTGGAGAAGCGCTTCATGGCGAAGACCGGCGAACCCTGGTTCGGCCACGACTCGATCTTCGCCTATGCGCATACGATGATCCTGAAGGAAGCCATCGAGAAGGCGGCCTCGGCGGATCGGCGCAAGGTGGCGCAGGCGCTGCGCGAGATCGACACCACCGAGGGCCCGGCGAAATACTATCCCGACGGGCGCATCAAGTTCGACGAGAAGGGCCGCCGCGTCGGCGCACAGATGGCGCTGATCCAGTGGCGCAACGGCAAGCCGATCGCCGTCTACCCCGACAGCATCGCGGTCGCGCCGGCGATCTGGCCCAAAGGGACCTGACCGCGGGACCTAATCGGTTCGTCGGATCCGATCCGTGCCGGTGATCCGGTACGGGTCGGGTTGTCCCGATATCGTCGCGAAATCGGGACGGACACGTCGGCGGATGGGAGGGCTGTCGCCGCCTGGGAATAAACGCTAAAAACCAGACAAATATATTTTTTATTGCAATATTTGCCGGTCAATTCTCAAATTATATCTTGATCGCGCGATTCAACAGTCCTAAAGCATGCGCACGCCATGCCACACCACCCCGGGACCGACCCTATGCGCCTTCCGACCGCACGCACGCTCGGCCCCGCCGGCCTGCTGATGCTGGCCTGCCTCGCCGCCGCACCGGACGCGCGCGCGCTGACCATCAACATCACCTACGATTCCTCGATCACCAGCCTCGGCAACGCCGCAACCGTCCAGGCCGCGATCAGCAGCGTCGCACAGCAATTCGAAGCCGCCGTCGCCAACAACATCACGGTCAACCTCAACATGGCCTGGGGCAAGGTGAACACCTCGGCCCTGACCTCGGGCGATGTGGCCGACACCGTCGTCAACGCCTTCGGCTTCTACAGCTACGCCCAGGTCAAAAGCTTCCTCTCGGGCACCGCGGGCACACTGCCGACCGCCGACCCCACCGGGACCGGCCGGTTCATGATCCCGCAGGCCCAGGCCAAGGCGCTGAACCTGTCCGGCGTCAGCTACCAGTCCGTCGATGCCTATATCGGATTCTCCAACACCGCGCCCTTCGCCTATGACGATTCCGTGGCGATCCCCGCCCTGTCCTACGACTTCAAGGGCATCGTCTCGCACGAGATCGAACATGCGCTCGGCCGGGTGACCGGGCTGCTGTCGTCCACACCGATCTATGGCTATGCCGCCGACATCTTCCGCTACAGCGCGCCCGGCACCAACAGCTTCACCTACAACACGCCCACCGGCACCACCCAGGCCTATGCCTCGATCGATGGCGGCGTGACCAAGCTTGGCACCTATGCCGACCAGGCGACCGCCGGCGACCGGTCGGACTGGAACTCCCCCACCGGCACGACCAACCCGCCCAACGCCCAGAACGCGCGCCAGGTCACCGGCGTCGACTACTGCCTGTCGACCGCGGACGAACGCCTGCTGACCGGGCTCGGCTACAGCTTCACCGCCTATGCGACATCCCTGTTCCAGAGCGGGTCGTCCTGCGCTCCCTCGGGTGCCGTCCCCGCCGCCTATGCCGCGATGCCGGCCTCCAGCCCGGTGAATGCCCCCGAACCCGCCAGCCTGGGCCTGCTGGCCGCCGGCGTCGCCACCCTGGGCGCGCTGCGCCGGCGGCGGGCCGCGACGCCGGGCTGATCCGCCGCCCCCGGCCGCATGGCGGGCCACGCGGCGCTTGCGATCCGGGCGGGGCAAAGGCAGTTTGGCCGCACCCCATGATGCAGGAACCGCCATGATCTCCGGTGCGTCCATCCTTCGCCAGATCGCCGTCGCCGCCACCCTCACCGCCTTGGCCACCGCCCCCGCCGCGGCGGACACCTCGCTGCAGCTTGGCGAAACCGCCACCGTGCTGATCGCGCCGGACGAGCTCGCCGCCACCCTGCGGATCGAAAGCGTCACCCCAACGGCCGCCGAATCCCAGAACAAGGTCAACACCATCATCCGCGACGCCCTCGCGCTGGCGCGGCGCAACGCTGCCATCACGGTGTCGACCGGGTCGTATTCGGTGTGGCGGACCGGTCCGAGCCCGCAGGACAGGACCGAGAAATGGCAGGCATCGCAGTCCATCAGCCTGTCGGCCAAGGACGGCCCGGCGCTGCTGACCCTGGTGGGCGAATTGCAGCAGAAGGGCATGGCGGTCAGCCATCTGGGCTGGCGCCTGTCGCGGGAGACCTACAGGAAGGCCCGCCAGGATGCCACGCGCATCGCGATCGCGGCCCTGCGCGGGCGGGTGGATGACGCCGCCGCCCTGCTGGACCTGCGGTTCGATCATTTCAAGGAGGTGCGGCTGGACAGCGCATCCGCAGCACCGGTGCCCCCCATGGCGCCGATGCCGGTACAGGCGATGATGCGCGCCACCCCCGCCGAACCGCCGACCGCCGCGGCCGAGGATGTGCCGGTCAGCGCCACCGCGCAGGCCGACGCGATCCTGGTTCCGCGCTGACGCCATGTCCTGGTCGCAAGGCGGCGGCTGGGCATCCGCCAGCCTGACCACCGTGCTGGGCGGCGCGGCCGGTGCGGCCGGTGCGACCACGGCGCCGGTGATCACCGTGTCCGCCCCGGCCGCGCCGGCGCCGGCCCCCGCCGCGCCGGCATCGCCGGTGGCCACCATCGAACCACTGCGCCGGATGGCCCATGCCGCCTATGCCAAGGGCGCGCTGGACGAGGCGCGGGTGCTGCAGCAGCGCCTGCTGGATGCCGCCGCCGCCGCGGGCCAGGCAATGGCCGAAGATTTCCTGTTCATGGGGCTGATCCACTACGCCCATGGCGACCTTGCCGCCGGGACCGCGATCCTGCGCACAGGCCTGCAGCGCTTTCCCGACCACGCCTCGATGCACGAAAACCTGGCCGTGTTCCTTCTGGGCCAGGACCAGGCCTCGGAAACGATCGAGGCCTGTGCCCACGCCATCCGCCTGGGCTCCGACAGTCCCAACATCCATGACTGCCTGGCCGACGCCTACAAGCGGATCGGCCGGCTGGAGGAAGCGGTGCGGGCCGGGCAGCAGGCGCTGATCGCCAAGGACCGCAAGTTCGGGTCCCGCGCGCCGCTGGTCACCATCCCCGAGAAGCTGCCGCCGGCGTTCAACCCGCTGAATCCGGCCGAGAACGTGATCGCCTACTGCCTGTGGGGCAACAATCCGCGCTATCACGTGCCATTGCTGGAAAGCGTGCGCATCCGCCCGCATCTGTTCCCGGCCTGGTCGATCCGGGTCTATCACGACGACTCGGTCGATCCGTCCTATCTGCAGACCCTGGCCGCGCAGGGGGTGGACCTGCGCCCGATGGCGCTGCCGCCGAGTGTGCCGGCGCACCGGCGCCTGCTGTGGCGGTTCGAGGTCGCCTCGGATCCGGCCGTGCAACGCTTCCTGTGCCGCGACGCCGACTCATTGCTGTCGGTCAAGGAACGGGTGGCGGTCGATGCCTGGCTGAACTCCAGCTTCTGGTTCCACGCGATGCGGGACTGGTACACCCATACCGACCTGCTGCTGGCCGGCATGTGGGGCGGGGTGGGCAACGTCCTGCCGCCGGTGCCCACGCTGATGACCGCCTATACCGCCTGGCGGCTGGAGAACGACCATGTGGACCAGGATGTGCTGGCCGAGGCCGTGTGGCCGACGATCCGCGGCAACGTGCTGATCCACGACAGTATTTTCGCCCCCTGCCTGGGCAGCGTGGCCTTCCCGCCCTATGGCCATGCCCCCGCCGGGATGCATATCGGACAGAACGCATTTCTCCATTTTGCGCGAACGGGTTAAATCCTCGGCGAAATGCACGCGCGACTCGGGCTGTTGATCTGTCTGGCCCTGCCGGTCCTCGCGGCGGGGGGCGGCGGTGCCTGGTATCTGTGGCCGGCCGAGCAAGGCTCGGCCCTGCTGGAACCGTTGCCGCCGCCGCTGCCGGTTCCCCCCTACCCGCCCCGGATCGCCCAGGGCGAGGATTATGAGCGCTGCCTCAGCCTGTTGATCGAGGACCCGCGCGCGGCCGTCGCGCTGGCCGATTCCTGGGGCGGGCGCGGCGGCGGCGACGCGGCCAGGCACTGCCGCGCGCTGGCGGCGATCGCGGGGGGGAATCTGGCCGAGGGGACGGGAATGCTGGAACAGCTCGCCCGCTCGTCCACCGCCGAACCCCTGGCGCGGGCGGTGCTGCTGAGCCAGGCGATCGAGGTGCGGCTGCAATCGGACCAGCCGGCGGAAGCGATGCGCGACGCGACCGAGGCGCTGGCCCTGGTGCCCGATGATCCGAACCTGCTGCTGCAGCGCGCCATCGCGGCCTCGGCCCTGGGCCAGCAACAGGCGGCGCTCGACGATCTGAACCGGGTGCTGACGATCGACCCGGCGCGGTCGGATGCGCTGGTGGCCCGCGCGGCGGCCTGGCGGAAGCTGGATCGGCTGGCCTCTGCCGAGGCCGATATCGAGCAGGCGATCAGGCTTGCGCCGGATGATGCCGAGGCCCTGCTGGAACGCGGCATCCTGCGCCAGCGCCGCGGCAACATGGCCGGGGCGCGGGCTGACTGGGAGAAGGTGATGGAACTGGAACCCGACAGCCTGGCCGCCGACCTCGCGGAGCAGAACCTGGCATTGCTGGCAGTGGGTCCGCCGCGACGGTAGCCTCAGCGCGGGGGTGCGGCCTGCACCACCGGGGACGCCGCATCCAGGATCGCCTGACGATCGCCGTTCGGCGGGGGATAGATCCGCACCCGGTTGATCAGCTCCTTCGTCCGCTTCGCCGTCTCTCCCGACGCAGCCAGCCGCCGGTCCCACCCCTCGGTATACAGCGCGCCCCACGGGCCGAGATCCATGATCGTGACATATCTGTCGATCGTCAGCGCCAGCAGCGGCAGCCCGAGCAGGTCGGCCGCGGCATTGTTGCCGGCGTAACGACCCATCGGCCGGGCATGCTGGCACGACATGACGGACTCATGCACGCCGTCTACCAGAAGGCACGCGGAATCGCCTGCCGCGAACACCCCGGGCAGCCGGCCCACCCGCAGCGTGCTGTCCACCCGCAACCGTCCCAGCCCGTCGTGATCCGCCGCCAGGCCTGCGACCTGTCCCGATGGGCGCATGCCGCCGCACCAGATCAGCGTTGCCGCCGCGATCCGGGCGCCGGAGGACAGCGTCACGCCATCCGCGTCCACCCGATCCACCGAGACACCGCCCATCACCTCCACCCCCAGCGATGACAGCGCCGACAGCATCACCGCCCGCGCCTCGGCCGTCATTGTGCCGCCGGGTGCGCCATGGCGGTCGTTCAGCACCACCCGCACCGGTGATGCGCCGGTCAGCAGCGCGCGCATGCGGGCGGGCATTTCGGCGGCGACCTCGATCCCGGTGAACCCGGCCCCGGCCACCACGACGGTGCCGCGCGATGCGCTGTCCGCCCGGTCGCGCAGCCCCCGCACATGGCTGTCCAGACGCACCGCCCCCTGGAATGTATCCACATCGAAGCCGTGGTCGATCAGGCCGGGAATGGGCGGACGGGCGATCTCGCTGCCCAGCGCGATCACCAGCCGGTCATAGCCCAGCGCGGACATCGCCCCGGTCCGGGCGCGGAGTTGCACCTGGCGCGCCGGCGGATCGATCGCGGTGACCTCCGCTTCGATCCGGCGCACGCCGATCGGGCCCAGGACATCGTCCAGGTGCAGCCGGATACCGGTCAGGTCGGCTTCATAGTTGCGCACACGGATGCAATGGTACGGATCGCGGTTCACCAGCACGACCTCGATGTCCGCCGCGCTGGCCTCGGCCAGGCAGCGCGCCGCGGCGGCGGCGGCCCACAACCCGGCAAACCCGCCGCCCAGCACCAGAATGCGTCGCATATCCGCCGCCGCGTGGTTCG
>CAYZKM010000319.1:0-5960 GCA_964478525.1 uncultured Bifidobacterium sp. | reverse complement strand
TACTGATCGAGAATTTCAAGCCCGGCTCGATGGAAAAATGGGGCCTTGGGTTCGAGGAAGTGCTGTCCAAGCGCTTCCCCGGCCTGATCCATTGCCGCATCTCGGGCTTCGGCGGCGACGGTCCGCTGGGCGGGCTGCCCGGCTATGACGCGATCCTGCAGGCCATGACCGGCCTGATGAGCGTGAACGGCGATGCCACCACCGGGCCGATGCGGCTGGGCACAGCCATGGTCGACATGGGCACCGGGCTGTATTCGGCGATCGGCATCCTGATGGCGCTGCACGATCGCGGCAAGACCGGACAGGGCCAGTACCTGGACATGACGCTGTACGATTGCGGCATGGCCCTGCTGCACCCGCAGGCGGCCAATTTCTTCCTGAACGGCAAGCGCCCCGCCGGCACCGGCAACCCGCACCCGAACCTGGTGCCGTACGACAAGTATCCAACGAAAACATGCGAGATCTTCATCGCCAGCGGCAATAACGGCCAGTTCCGCAAGCTGTGCGAGCTGATCGGCAAACCGGAGATGGCCGACGATCCGCGCTTCGCCAACAACGGCGAGCGCAACATCAACCGCGTCGCCCTGACCCTGGCGCTGGCCGAGGCTTTCGCCAGGGAAGACGGCAACGAGCTGGCCCTGCGCCTGATCCGCAACGGCGTGCCCGCCGGCCCGGTGCTGCCGGTCGACCAGTCCACCGCCGCGCCGCATACCGCGCATCGGGAAATGGTGACCGAGCTGGATTGGTACAAGGGCATCGGCACGCCGATCAAATTCTCCCGCACCAAGGGCGGCACGCGCCGTCCGCCGCCGAAATTCGCCGAACATGGCCACGAGGTGCTGACCCAGCACGGCTATACCGCCGAGGAGATCGCGGCACTGGAGAAGGATGGCGTCGTGCTGACCAAGCGGCGGGTCTGACGGGACGATCCGCCCGATGTGGCCGATGAACCTGCCGGCGGCCGAGGTGCTGAAGCTCCCCGGCGCCGGTCCGGCCATCCCCTGGGCGGTGTTCGACCCAGCCCTGTATCGCGTGCGATACCCCGAGGTGCTGGACGTGCTGGCCGATCCGACCGACCAGGCGCTGCTGCGCTTCTACCTCGATCGCGGGCAGGGCCTGGGCCATTCGCCCAACCCATGGTTCGACGAGCGGCATTACCGCCGGCGCTATCCCGACGTCATCCCGACGATGGCGACCACGCCGCTGGCATCCGGCTTCGACAATTACTGCCGCGGCAGCAACCTGGTCCGCCGCCCGCACTGGCTGTTCGACGAGATCTATTACCGCACCCGCTATGCCGACCTGAACGAAGCGGCCCTGCAGCAGAACGGGGTCGTCAACGGTTACAGCCATTTCCTGTCGGATGGCGACAGGGAAGGCCGCATCGGCCATCCGCTGTTCGACCCGGCGGTCTATGTGGCGAACTTCCCGGCCGGGGAGGCCGGGGAAATCCGGGCCGGCGGACCATTCCAGCACTATCTCCGGCGGATCGAGCAACGCCTGGCCGAGGTACGGGTGTCGCCGTATTTCGATCCGGACTGGTACCTGGACCGCTATCCGGCGGTCGCGACCGCCATCGCCGCGGGGGAATGGCACTGCGCGCTGGAACATTACCTTTGCAACGACACGCCGACCGCGTTTGATCCGCTGCCGGAATTTTCCGAGGCGTTCTACCTCGATCAGGACCGGCATCTGGTCGCCGCCGTCACGCAACGGCATTTCCACAACGGGTACGACCACTACCTGCGCAACGGCGCGCGCGAGACCCGCAGCCCGTCACCCGCCATCGACCTGCGTTGGTACGCCGAACAGGAACCCGCGCGCACCGCGCTGGCGCGGCGGGAATGCCCCGATGCGTTCACGCATTACCTGACCATCGGGGCCAGGTCGGGGCTGCCGGTGCGCCCACCCGCCGCTGCCGCCCCGCCGCCGGCGCCACCGCCCGACCCGCCATCCGCGCCCGAGGCAGCCGTGGCACCACCGGCTCCGGCGCCCGCCCCGCCGCCGGCTCGGCTGGCGCTGATCGGGCGCAACCGCCTGAACTTCGTGCACGAGGATGCGCCGGAAATCTCGGTCGTGCTGCTGGTGCACGACGCGTTTGCGGCCGTGATGGCAACGCTGGCGTCGCTGCGCGACAATTTCGCCGGCCGGATCGACCTGATCGTGATCGATCGCGGTTCAACCGACGAATGCCAATACATTGATCGCTACGTCGCCGGGGCGCAGCGGATCCGGTTCGAGACACCGGTCAGCATCCCCGCCGCCCGCAACGCCGCGCTGCAATATGCCAGGGCGCCGGTGGTCCTGTTCCTGGACCATGATGTCGGCCTCGCGCATGGCGCGGTGGCCGCGATCCTGCGGCGGCTGGGCTCGCATCCGGGCATCGGTGCCGTGTGCGGCATGATCATCGGCCCGTCCGGCCTGGTGGCGAGCGCGGGCGGGATCATCTGGCGCGACGGATCGACACAGGACCATGCGGCCGGCCTGCCGCCCGATGCGCCCGAGGCCAATTTCGCCCGCGACGCCAGCTTCGGCCGGTCGGTGTTCCTGGCCGCCGATGTCGCCCGCATCACCGCCGCCGGCGGGTTCGAAGAAGCGCTGGGCACCGGGGCGGCGTCAGATGCCGATCTCGGGCTGCGCCTGGCCGCATCCGGCGCGCGCACGGTCTACGATCCGGCGGCCGTCGCGACCGTCAGCGACCTGGCCGTGCTGGCCACCACCGGGGCCGCGGGAGGGGATGCCGCCACCGCCGCGCTGGCGCAGCGCCATGGCGAGGCGCTGGCCAGGTTGCCGGCGCGGGACGACCGTGCCCTGGCCCTGGCCCTGGCGCGCATGGCCGACAGCGGACAGCGCCGCGTGCTGCTGATCGAGGACATGGTGCCGCTGCGCACCCTGGGATCGGGCTTCGTGCGCACCAACGACCTGATCCGCGCCATGGCCAGGCTGGGCTTCGCGGTGACGGTGTTCGGGCTGAAGCCGTGCCCGGCCCCGGTCTCGCACATCTATGCCGACCTGCCCGGCACGGTCGAGGTGATGCACGACCGTACGCTGGACCAGCTGGCGGCGTTTCTGGCCGAACGGGTCGGCTATTACGACGCGATCTGGGCGGCCCGGGCCCACAACCTCGATTCCGTCATCGCCATGCTGGGCACCCTGATGTCCGGGTCCCCGTCGAAGCCGCGGCTGATCCTGGATACCGAGGCGGTGGCCGCGCTGCGCCTGCAGGCCCGCCGCGCGGTGGAGGGGCAGCGGTTTGATGTGGAAACGGCGCTGCTGGCGGAATTTGCCAATGCCAGCCACTGCGACCGGATCGTCGCGGTGTCCGACCACGAGGCCACCGTGCTGCGCCGAACCGGTTTCTCCGAGGTGACGGTCATCGGCCACGTGCGGGCGCTGACGCCGACCCCCCGGCCCTTCCCGCGCCGGACCGGCATGCTGTTCGTCGGTGCGATCCACGAGGAGGCCAGCCCGAACTACGACAGCCTGTGCTGGTTCGCCGACCATGTGCTGCCCCTGGTGGAAGCCGCGCTGGGCTGGGAAACGCGGCTGACCGTGGCGGGGTATGTCGCCCCGGATGTGCGGATGGACCGGTTCAGGGAGCATCCGCGGATCACGCTGCGCGGGGCGGTGCCATCGCTGCAGCCGCTGTACGACGCGCATCGCGTGTTCGTCGCCCCGACCCGCTTTGCCGCCGGCGCGCCGTACAAGGTGTACGAGGCCGCGTCGTACGGCTTGCCGGTGGTGGCGACCTCGGTGCTGGTGGAACAGCTGGGCTGGCAGGATGGGACCGAGATCCTGGGCGCCTCCCCCACCGATCCGGCGGGGCTGGCGGCGCATATCGTGGATCTGCACCGCCAGCAGGAGCGCTGGGCCGCGATCCGGGACGCCGCCCTGGCGCGCCTGGCGCGGGAGAACCAGCCGGACTCGTATGAGCGTCCGTTGATCGAGGTTCTGGGTCCGGCCCGTCGCCGCCCGTTTGCCTGATGCCGAGCGGCGTGGATGCGCGGTGGCAGACATGTGGGATCATCGGCCGGTAGCATTCGTTCATCCCGGCATCGTCGCTGCGGCTGGGATGACGTATCTCTATTAGGACAAATACCGATTAATAATACTTGAAGATCCAAGCGCCGATTGGCTAGGTTTCGCCTGCGGGGTGATCCCCACACCCCGTCTGCGTCGTTACAAGCGCATCGTCGTCCGGTTCCGTGCTCCTCCCCAGCGGGGCCGGACGACGCAGACCCTTCCATCTGATATCGTTGGACCTGATACCGGTTGGCGCCGGACCAGCACGAGCGCCGACCCTTGGCCCGATATTACTCTGCCCACACCCCCTCCCGCGACACACCCGCCCGAAACACCCAGCCCCGCTGGGCGGTTCCATTCGAGGCCAAAAAATATGCCGCGGGACGACAGGTTCCCGCGGCATCCAGTTGAGGGGATATCAATCCGCCCATTACCCTCACGCCCAAGGGAGAATAATCGGCAGCACTTTGTATCGCAGAAAGATATTATTGTGCCGTTCAGTTCATTGCATTCTGTTTCATTTTGCAGAAGCTGTCACCGCTCGGCCGGCCCGCTCATTCGCCCAGAACCTCGATCGCATCGCCGATGGCGAACCGCCCGGATTCTACGACCTGTGCGTGTATCCCAAGCTCGATATGACCATACAGCGACCGCAGCTCCTCCACCGGGTTGGCATCGCGCTCTCCGGTTTCAGGATTTACCTCGGTTGCCGGGCAGCGCGTTATGGCCTTGGTCACACGCAGCACCGCCCCGCCCACCTGAATCTGCTGCCCGACCCAGCTCCGTTCCTGCCAGGCGGCGGTGCCGCTGAACCAGACATTGGCGCGGAACCGCCGCCGGTGACGCCGGGCGCCGACGCGGGATTCGAAATCGCGCAGGCTGGCCAGGTTGATCAGGCTGACGACCGGGCTGCGCTGGTCGCCGAACACATGCCCGGGCACATGGTGGAACCGGGGCGCGCCGCGCGCCTCCTCGCCCAGATACCCGGTCAGGAAGGTGGCGATGCGCGCGCGCCCGGCCTCGGTCAGCGCGTTCTCCATCACCGCCGAACCGTCAGGGGCGCGGATGGCCAGCATCCCGGTCTTCGGATCGAAGAACGAGAACAGGCGCGACGCCCGCGCGTTCTTCATCAGGCACATGAAATGCGCCTTGTGCCGCCATTCCGGGGCGGCCGGATCGAACCCGGAATCGCCCTGTGCCAGGGCGAAGGCGCGATCCCAGGCAATGGCCCCGCCCGCCTTCACCTCGGCGGTCTCCAGCGCCTCGGCCGTCAGGCCCTTCACCGGAAAGCGATAGAGATATTCAATGCGCATGCTTTTGCCCCCCTTGAGACGCAGTCTGCGCCAACCCAACTTTGATTTTAAAGGGCCATGTTGCGGTCGCCTCGATCGGGGCCGCGATGGGCCCGTCGCCTGCGAATAGGGACATTGACATGGACATTGAAAAACTCACCGAGCGGGTGCGCGGCTTTCTGCAGGCCGCCAGCACCATCGCGATCCGCGAATTCCATCAGCGCATCACGCCCGAGCATCTGCTGAAGGCGCTTCTGGACGATGAAGAAGGGGCGGCCGCCGGTCTTATCAAGACCGCGGGCGGCGATCCCAAGGCGGTGCAGGCCGCCGTCACCGCCGAAATCGCCCGCCAGCCCAAGGTGCAGGGCGGCGGGGCCGGCCAGCCGCAGGTCACGCCGGAGCTGGTGCGCGTGCTGGACGCCGCGCAGCAGGCCGCGGGCAAGGCCGGCGACGAGTTCGTCGCGCAGGATCGCCTGCTGGTCGCCCTCGCCGCGTCCGACACCCCGGCCGGGCGTGCGATGCGCGAGGCCAAGGCCACGCCGCAGGCGCTGGACAAGGCCGTCGCCGATATCCGCAAGGGCCGCAAGGTCGACAGCCAGAACGCTGAAGCCACCTTCGACGCGCTGAAGAAATATGCCCGCGACC
>CAYZKM010000318.1:0-5977 GCA_964478525.1 uncultured Bifidobacterium sp. | reverse complement strand
CGCCCCTCGGGATCGATCGTGGTCGAGACCTTGCAGACCCCGCCGACCAGCGCCGAGACCCACATGGCCCGCAGCATGTAGTCATAGGCGAACGGGACCAGCAGCTCGGTCATCGCGCGGGCGGCGGGGTCTCGCCGCGCAGCGGGCCGGACCGGCCCTGGTCGTCGTAGAAGACCAGCGGGCGCTCGTCGTCGGTCAGCACGGTCACGCCGCGCGGATCGTCATCGTCGTGCAGGCGGTCGCCGCGCAGCTGGAAATGACGCAGCACGCCGCCGAAGGCACGCGCGAGATTGGCCTGGGTGAACACGCGCTGCGTCGGGCCCGCGGCCAGCAGGCGGCGATTGATCAGCACCACCTGGTCGCAGAAATCCGGCACGCTGCCCAGGTTGTGGGTCGAGACCAGCATCAGATGGCCGGCGTCGCGCAAGTCCCGCATCAGGTCCATGATCGCGTGCTCGGTCTTCACATCGACGCCGGTGAACGGCTCGTCCAGCAGGATGATGCGCCCGTCCTGCGCCAGGGCGCGGGCCAGGAAGACGCGCTTCTTCTGCCCGCCCGACAGCTCGCCGATCTGGCGGGTGCGGAAATCCTGCATGCCCACGCGCTCCAGCGCCCCGTCCACCGCGGTGCGGTCGGCGCGCGAGGCGATGCGCAGCAGCCCCATATGGCCGTACCGGCCCATCATCACGACGTCGCGCACCAGGACGGGGAAGTTCCAGTCCACATCCTCGGCCTGCGGGACATAGGCGACCTGGTTCGATTTCAGCGCGCGGGCGACTGTCATCCCGTTCAGCTGCACCGTGCCGGCACTGGGGCGGACGAAGCCCATGATGGTCTTGAACAGCGTCGACTTGCCCGACCCGTTGATGCCGACCAGCCCGCAGATGCCGCCCGGCGCCAGCGAGAAGCTGATATCCGACAAGGCCTGGTTGCCGTTGGGGTAGGTGACGGTGACGTGGCTGACGCGGATGGCCGGCGTGACGGGCGGTGGCGTGTCGGCCACAAGCGCCCCGACCGGCCCGGCCGTGTCGTTCATACGCCGAACCCCCGCGCGATCGTGTCCACCGTCACCTCCATCAGCTTCAGATAGGTCGGCACCGGCCCGTTCGGCTCGGACAGCGAATCGACGTACAGGACCCCGCCATACTTCGCCCCGGTCTCGCGGGCGACCTGGCGGGCCGGCTTGTCCGAGATCGTGCTTTCCGAGAACACCACGGGGATCCGGCGGAGGCGCACCAGGTCGATCACGGCGCGCACCTGCTTGGGTGTGCCCTGCTCCTCGGCGTTGATCGGCCACAGATAGGCCTCGCGCAGGCCGTAGTCGCGGGCGAGGTAGCTGAACGCGCCTTCCGAGGTGACCAGCCAGCGCCGGTCATCGGGGATGGCGGACAGGCGCCGGCGCAGCGGGGCATCCAGCGCCGTGATCTGCGCCCCATAGGCGGCCGCATTGGCCGCATAGGCGCCGGCGTTGGCCGGGTCGTGCCGGGCGAACGCTCGGCGGATGTTCTCGACATAGATCAGGGCGTTGGCGGGCGACATCCAGGCATGCGGGTTGGGCCGGCCCTGATAGGGCCCCTCGCGGATGCCCAGCGGCTCGATCCCCTCGGTGACCACGACGTTGGGGGCGGATTTCAGGTTGTCGAGGAAGCGGGCGAACCAGGCTTCCAGGTTCATGCCGTTCCACAGCACCAGATCGGCGGACTGGGCGCGGACGATGTCGCGCGGGGTGGGTTCATACCCGTGGATCTCGGCGCCGGGCTTGGTGATGGATTCGACGGTGGCGACGCTGCCGGCGACGTTCTGGGCGATGTCACGGATGATGGTGAAGCTGGTGATGGCCTTGAAGCCGCGGGTTTGGGCGCGGGCCTGGCCGAGGGCGGGCGCGCAGGCGGCCAGTCCGAGAAGGACGCCGCGCCTGGTCAGGCTGATTGCATCGTGCCGCCGCATGCCTGGTGAAGCTCCTGCCATGATTTGCACCGCTGACCACAGAATGTAGCCTTGGCTACATTTTCCGCAAGATCGTCCGGCATGGCAATTCTGCATCGGGGCGGAATGGCCCCGTCAGACCGTCAGCACCACCGACCCGGCCGTGCGCCGTTCCTCCAGCGCGCGATGCGCCTCGGCGCACTCGGCCAGCCCCAGGCGCAGGCCGATCGCGGGGCGCAGGACACCGGCCGCGACGGCCGACCACACATCCGCCGCCATCCGCTCCAGATCGGCCCGCGCGCGCAGATAGTGGAACAGGATCGGCCGGTGCACGCTGTTCGACTTCGCGGCCAGCAGTGACGGCGGGAACGGCGCGACCGGTCCCGATGCCTGGCCGAAATTCACCAGCCGCCCGGTGAAGTCCAGGCACGCCAGCGAGCCCAGGAACGTGTCCTGCCCCACCGAATCATAGACCGCCGCCACGCCCTGCCCATCCGTCAGGATCCGCACGCGCGCCACGAAATCCTCGGTCCGGTACGGGACCACGTGATGCGCCCCCGCCGCCCGCGCGATGTCGGCCTTCTCCGGGCTGCCGGCGGTGCCGATCACCGTCGCGCCGAGATGGCGGGCCCAGGCGCACAGCATCTGGCCCACACCACCGGCGGCTGCATGCACCAGGATGGTCTGGCCGGCCTGCACCGGATGGACCTGGCGCAGCAGCATGCAGGCCGTCAGCGCCTTGACCAGCATCGCCGCCGCGGCGTCGTCGGGCACCGTATCGGGCAGGCGCAATGCGACGGCGGCGGGCAGCAGCCGGTCGGCGGCATAGCCGCCATAGCCGGCGGTGACATAGGCGATCCGGTCGCCGAGCTGGAAGCCGGACACGCCCGGCCCCACCGCCTCGACCACGCCGGCCGCCTCGATCCCCGGCGTGCCGGGCAGGGCCAGCGTGCGATACAGGCCGGACCGGACGTAGATGTCGTGGAAATTGACCCCGATCGCGGTCTGGCGCACCCGCAATTCGCCGGGTCCGGGGGCGCCCAGGGGCACGTCGCGCAGGCGCAGCACCTCGGGCCCGCCATGGGCCTCGACCACGATGGCCTGCGTGGCGTTACGCAAAGCGCGCCGCCCGGAACGGTGCGAGATCGATTGACGGCGTGCGCCCGCCGATGATCTCGGCCACCAGCTTTCCGGTCATCGGCCCGGCGGTCAGCCCGACATGCCCATGCCCGAACGCATGCACCACATCCGCGCAGCCCGAAGCCGAGCCGATGCACGGCAGGCCATCGGGCGTGGACGGGCGGTGGCCCATCCACAGCGTCACCTTGTCCGCGGTCAGCTCCGCCGGCAGGCCGGGATAGGCGGTGCGCGCGAACTTCAGCAGCACCTCGGCCCGCTTCCAGTTGGGCGCGGCATCCAGCCCGGCGAGCTCCACCTGCCCGCCGATCCGCAACCCCCCACGCGTCATCGCAAACGCCATCTTCCCATCGCTCGGCATCATCGGATAGCGCAACGCGATGCCCGGATCGGCGATCACCGCGTGGTAGCCGCGCTCGGTTTCCAGGATCACGCGATCGCCCGCCGCCGCGGCCAGATCGCGGGAGCGAGCGCCGGCGGCGATCACCGCCCGGTCGCAGGCGATCTCTCCCGCATCGGTGGTGACGGCGCGTAGCCGCCCGGCCTCGATCCGCAACCCGGTCGCCCGCGCTCGCCTGTGTTCGGCCCCCAGCGCGACGGCATGGCGCACCAGGGCGGCGACATAGGCGCCGGGGTCGCGGCACTGCCCGTTCTCCTCGACCAGGACCCCGAACCGGTAGCGCCGGTCCAGCGCCGGCTCGCGCTGGCGCAACTCGTCCTCGTCCAGTTCCAGCCACCTGGTCCCGGTCTCTCGCCGCAGCCGCCACGACAGGCCCTCGGCCTCGAAATCAGCGCGGGAGGGGAACACGAACAGCACGCCCTGGCGCGACATCAGTTCTGCCACGCCGGCTTCCTCGGCCAGGGCGCGGTGCAGGGCGGGGGCGTCGGCCAGCAGCGGGGCCAGCGCATGCGCGGTGGCCGAGACCTTGGCCGGCGTCGACCCGGCGCGGACGAAGCGCCACAGCCAGGGCAGCAGTTTCGGCAGGTAGGACCAGCGGATCGCCAGCGGCCCCAGCGGGTCGGCCAGGTACCCCGGCACCTTCTTCCACAGCCCCGGCGAGGACATCGGGATCACCGAGCTCGGGTTCAGCAGCGTGCCGTTGCCATAGCTCGCCGCCTGCTCCCCGCCGGGGTCACCCGGTTCGACCAGGGTCACGCGATGGCCGTCGCGCAGCAATTCCAGCGCCGAGGCAGCGCCCACGATGCCGCCGCCGATGATCGCGACATCAAGTGCCATCGCGGGTCAGACCATCTTCTTCAGGCCGTAGAATTGCGGCCATCCGTCGGGGATGTCGCGCAGATAGGAATGAAAGGCGGTGGGCTGGTCGAACATGCCCAGCGGGGCGAAAGGCGGATCGGACCAGAACACGCCCTGCATGGCGTCGATGATCTTGCGCTGGCCGGCCAGGTCCGGCGCGTCGAACCATTCCTGGAACAGGGCTTCGATCTTGGGGATGTCGGGCCAGCCGAACCAGGCGGCGGTGCCGTTGCCGCGGATGGCGTTGTTCGGCGCGGGGGAGATGTTCCCGAACCCGCCCAGATACGTATAGAAGATGTTCCAGCCGCCCTTGTCGATCGGCTCCTTGCTGGCGCGGCGCTGCACCACGGTGCCCCATTCCAGCGCCTGCAGGTCCACGTTGAAGCCGATGCGGGTCAGCGTGTCGGTCGCCACCTGCGCGGCGGCCCAGATGATGGGGATCGTCGTGCCGGCCAGCACCACGATCTTCTCCCCCTTGTAGCCGGCGGCTGTCAGGCGCTGTTTCAGCTTCGCCAGGTCCTTGGGCCCGCGGGTCTGTTCCACCCCGACGGTGCTGGCCAGCGGCGTGCCGGGTACGAACATGCCGACATCGGTCTTGATCAGTGACGGTTCGGCGCCGGCGACCGCCTCCATCACCTCCCGCTGGTCCATGGCGGCGACGACGATGCGGCGGATCTCGGGGTTGTTGAACGGCGGCAGCAGGTGGTTGAAGCGCAGGCAGCCGATCTCGCCGGTGCGGTCCTTGACCGCGATGGTAATGTCCTTGCGCTGCTTCAACTGCGGGATCAGGTCGATAGTCGGCTGTTCCCACCAGTCGATCTCGCCCTGCTGCAGGGCGGCGGACGCGGTGGCGGGATCGGCGATGAAGTCCCACACCACGCGGTCGACATGCACGATCTTGGGCCCGGCGTTGAAGCTGGCGATGCCGTCGGCGCGCGGGACATAGGCGTCGTTCTTCACGAACACTACGCGCTGGCCGGGGATGCGTTCGGATGCGACGAAGCGGAACGGGCCGCTGCCGATCGCCTCGGGGATCTGCTTCATCGGGTCGGTCTGTGCCAGGCGTTCCGGCATGATCGCGCAATAGACCTGGGCCAGCGCGGTGGTCAGCAGCGGGAACGGCTTCTTCAGCCGGACGCGGATCACCGTGTCCGAGGGTGCCGAGATCTCGTCCACCCGCAGCATCATCGCCTGGCCGAACGGGTTGCGCGCGGCAAACCGCTTGATGGTGGCGACGCAGTCCCGCGCCAGCACCTTTTCCTTGTCGTGGAACGCCAGCCCCTCGCGCAGGGTCAGCTCCCAGGTCCGGCCGTCATCGTCGACCCGTTCGCCAGCCACCATCTGCGGACGGACCTGGAAGTCGGCGTCATAGCCGTACAGCGTGTCGAACACCGCCAGGGAGTAGTTGCGGGTGATATCGGCCGTCGTCCACACCGGATCCAGCGAGGCGAGGTCGGCGTGCGGGGCAAAGCGGACGGTCCTGGATGCCTGCGCGCCCACCACGGACGGGGCGGCCAGGGCGGCGGTGCCAATGACGGCGGTCTTGAGGACATCGCGGCGCTTCATGACGGGGCCTTCCTGCGGATGCTGCGGGGATCAGCCTAGAGCATGATCCCGCTGAGCGGAACCGTGGCAGCGGGTGAATCATGCGATCAG
>CAYZKM010000317.1:0-5986 GCA_964478525.1 uncultured Bifidobacterium sp. | reverse complement strand
GGCGTCGTCACCATCGGCGCGGGCACCACCCTGACCCTGGGCGGCACCATCCATATCGGTGCCGGCGGCAGCCTGATCAACCATGGCGGCACGATCGATCCGCCGGCCCTGATCGTCGATGCGGGCGGCAGCACGGGCGGCTTCGGCACGTTCGAATACGGCACGATCACCAACAACGGCACGCTGTTCACCACGCCTGGCCAGACCACGATCATGAATGTCGACACCATCACCAGCGGGCCGAGCGGGTCGGGTGTGATCTCGGTGGGGGATGGATCGACGCTGGTGCTGAATACCGGCACGGTCGACGCAAACCAGACGATCAAGTTCGCAGGTGGCGGCGGCACGCTGGCGATCAACAATGTCGCGGGGTTCGCCCCGGCTGTCATCGACAATTTTGGGACAGACGACCGGATAGTTGTCTACAACCAGCCGACCGTCGCGGTCGCCTATGACCCGACAACCCAGGTGATGACATTGTCCGACAGCAACAACAACGTCCTGGCCGCGGTGAACGTTTCCGGTGCCGGGGCCACGCCCAATATTGCCGCCAACGTCCAGTCCAGCGCTGGCCCGGCGCCCCAGACCTTGCTGACGATCAACAACACCGGCCGGCTGGGTGGCACCGGCGTGCTGGATGGCGCGATCATCAACACCGGCACGGTCTATGCTCAGGATGGCCAGTACGAAGTGACCGGCGCCATCACCGGGTCCGGGACGCTGGAGATCGATCCCAGCGGGTATCTGAAGCTGGATGACTCCGTGTCCGGCCAGACGATCAACTTCACCGGCATCGGCGCGACGCTGTCGATCGGCAATGCCACCGGCGTCGCGCCGGTCGTTGCCACGGTCAACGGGTTCCAGACCGGCGACATGATCGTTCTGCCCAACGCGCAGCAGATCAAGCAAAGCTTCGACGTCGCCACGCAGACCCTGAAGGTGACCGACATCTTCGGCGATACCGTCGCGACGCTGACCTTCGCCGGCACGCACACCGCCGCTGATTTCCAGAACGCGGTCACCAACGCCACCGCCGCGCAGCTTTCCGTCATCCCGCTGGCCGCCGACAAGGCCGAAGGCAATACCGGCACGACCGCGTATACCTTCACCGTGGTGCGCGCCGGCGACAACAGCGCCGCGCAATCCGTGACATGGGCGGTCACCGGGTCCGGCGCGCAGCCCGCCGATGCCACCGATTTCGTCGGCGCCGCCTTGCCCACCGGCTCGGTCAGCTTCCTGGCCGGGGAAACCACCAAGACCGTCACCATCAACGTCGCGGGCGATACCACGGGCGAAACCGACGAGACCTTCGCCGTGACGCTGTCGGCACCGACCGCGGGCGCGACGATCAACGCCGGCGTGGCGACAGGCACCATCCGCGATGACGACTCGGGCGCCGATCTGAAAGGCACGGTCTATAGCTGGAAGTCCCACGCGCTGATGGCCAAAGCCGACGTGCTGGCGCTGGGCAGCGGGCATCCGGGCGGACAGGGCACCGCGCCGATGGAGTTCCGCGCCGTCCACCAGGTTGCCAGCGGCGACGTGGTGGCCGAGCTGTGGGGGAATGCCGGGTTCGGCGCGACAAGCGTCAATACGACGCTGTCCTTCCCGACCGATCTGACCGCGACGTTCAAGGCATCCGCGGCGCTGCCGGCGGATTGGACCGTCACGCCGGTTTCGTCCAGTGGCGGGCTGTCGATCAGCGGTTCCGGCACGACGTCGCTGGTGAACTACCAGCAGCTTGGGACCATCACATTCTCCGGTGCGCCGGCATCCAACCGGTTCGACATCAAGATCGATGGCGGCACGATCGGGGCCACGACCATCACGCCGCTGGCGCTGGCCGTTGCGCAGACCACGACCGCCGCCGATGGCACCTACACGCTGTCGGCACTGCCCAAGGACACGTATTCGGTCATCGTCGACCGCAGCAACAGCGACAGCACGCGCGCCATCACGTCCGCCGACGCGTTGACCGCGCTGCGCATGGCGGCGGGGTTGAACCCGAACCCGACTCCGTCCGGTGGCGTGCAGCCGTTGCTGTCGCCGTATCAGTTCATCGCCGCCGACGTGACAGGCGACGGCAAGGTGACCTCCGCCGACGCGCTGGCGATCCTGCGCATGGCGGCGAAGGTGCCCACGGCCAAGGTCGCGGTCTTCCAGATGGTGCCGGAACAATCGACCTTCTGGAACGCGGCGACGCAATCCTTCACCGTCACGCGCACATCGGTGCCGACCACGTTCCCGCTGGTCACCGATCTGCAGGCGAACACGACCAAGGACCTGGTCGCCGTGCTGACCGGCGATGTCAACGGCAGCTATGTGCCGCTGGACGGATCGGGCAACCCGCTGGCCACCTTCCCGAAAGAGCCTGACAGCTTCTTCACCGATCTCAGCAAGGCCAACGCGAACGTGCCGATCGACCTGTGGGGTGTCGCGCCCAATCCGGTCGTGGGCGGCACCGGTGACGACACGCTGCTGTCGACCGCCGGGCGAGACCTGATGACCGGCGGGCTGGGGGCCGACATCTTCCGCTTCCTGGCCGCCACCGACACCGTTCCCGGCGCCAACCGCGACGCGATCAAGGACTTCAGCTCGGCACAGGGCGATCAGATCGACCTGACCGCGATCGACGCCAACGACCTGGTGCCCGGTGTGCAGGCCTTCAACTTCGTCGGCACCGCCGCGTTCAGCGGTGCCCGCGGCGAAGTCCGATACGATGTCGTGGGCTCGGATACGATCGTCCGTGGGACGATCGGCGGCACCGGTTCCGACTTCGAAATCAAGTTGATCGGCGTGACCACCCTGGCGGCCAGCGATTTCCGGCCGTGACACGAACAGACCGGCTGACCGACCTGCCCTGAACTCATTCAGACTCTGGAGACGATGTTATGGCCTCGCCCATTTTCTTTGCTGTTACGCCGACGGCGACCACGGTCACGGTAGAAATACGCGTGGTGGGCGGGACCGGCGCGGACACCGCCGATTTCCAGGCCGATTTCAGCGGTGCCACATTCGTCACCTTCTCCGGCACGCCGGCGGGATGGCAGGTCGCGTCCAACCCGTCCGGATCGTCGGTTACCGTCTCGATGGCGGACTTCAACTCGGTGTCGGCACCCGTTGCGCCAACCACCGACGGGGTGCTGGGCGTCTTCACGTTCAACCGTGTCGCGGGCGCGTCCGACTTCGTCTTCTCGCTCAGCAACGCCGCGCTCAGCGATGTCAATCTGAACGATATTCCCCTGGGCACCATCCCGACCGTCGATGTCGCATTCCTGGCCGCGGTTGGGGATGCCGCCTCGGCGACCGAGGCGGGCGGTGTGAACAACGCCATCGCCGGCGTCGATCCGACCGGCAATGTCCTGACCAACGACAAAGGCAGCGACCCCAAGACCGTCGACAGCTTTGCCTCGGTCTCGGAAACCGGCACGCTCGGCGTCGCGCTGGCCGGCGCACATGGGTCGCTGACGCTGGCAGGCGACGGCAGCTATACCTATGTGGTCGACCAGAAGGATGCGCAGGTCGCGGGGCTGAACGTCGGCGGGTCGCTGACCGATACCTTCACCTATGTGGCGAAAGATACCACGACCGGCGAGACCAGCAGCGCGACGCTGACCGTCACGATCAATGGCGTCGACGACGCGCCGGTCGCGCCGAGCCTTGGCGACCAGACCGGGACGTTCGGCACGCCGGTGAACTTCACGGCCAGCGCCTTCGCCGATCCGGACGATGCGCCCGGCACGATCACCTACGCCGCGACGCTGTCCGATGGCTCGCCGCTGCCGACCTGGCTGAGCTTCGATGGTTCGACCCGCACCTTCAGCGGCACGCCGCCGACCGGCCCCGACCTGAACCTGAGCATCAAGGTCACCGCAACCGACCCGTCCTCGCTCAGCGCCAGCGCGCTGTTCAACCTGGCGGTCACCTGCTTCGCCCCCGGCACGCGCATCGCGACCAAGTCCGGAGACGTTGCGGTCGAAAACCTGAAGCCCGGTGACAAGGTGCGCACGATGATCGGCGGTCCGCTGTCCGAGGTGCGGCGCATCCGCCATCGCAGCATCGACTGCACCCGCCATCCGAACCCGCAACTCGTCTGGCCGGTGCGCATCACCGCGGGTGCCTTCGCCGCCGGCATCCCGTCGCGTGACCTGGTGGTCTCACCCGACCACGCGATTTATGCGAAAGCCGAGGGTGTGCTGATCCCGGCCAAATACCTGGTCAACGACACGACCATCCGGCGGGAGCCGGTGGACCGCGTCGAATATTACCATGTGCAACTGGACCGGCATGACGTGCTGATCGCGGAAGGGCTGACGGCCGAGTCGTATCTGGACATCGGCGATGCCTCGGCTTTCGACGCGTCGGGGCAGGTGGTGCAGTTGCATCCCGACCTGACCAGCCGGATGTGGGAAGCCGTCGGCTGCGCCCCGCTCGTCGTCACCGGCCATTCCCTTGACACCGTCACCGATCGCCTCGCCAGGCGGGCGGCGAAGGTGGCGCGGACGCATGCGCCCGCGAAGGGGCGGGGCAAGCGCAGGACCGGCTGATTCAGCCGCCGGCCATGGGTGCCGCCGTTGTGATGGCGGTGCCCGTGGCAGTTGGACCAGGCAGCCCGATCTGGCCTACCGTCGTGACACGAACGGGAGGTCCAGGACATGACGGGCAAAGGCCCCACCGCGATTCTCGCTGATATCGGCGCGACCAATGCGCGCTTTGCCCTGCTGCATGGCGGGACGGTGTCGCCGGTCACCAGCCATGCGGTGGCGGACCATGCCACCGCGTTGGATGCCATGCGCGCTTTCCTGGCCGGACCCGGTGCCGGGCATCACCCCACGGTGGCGGTGCTGGCGGCCGCCGGGCCGGTGGTGAATGGGCGCATCACCATGACCAACGCCGCCTGGGTGATCGACGCCCGGCAGGTGCGCGACTCCCTGGCCATCCCGACCGTGCATGTGCTGAACGATTTCGAGGTGCTGGGCCACGCCTTGCCGGCCCTCGGTCCGGACGATCTGTGCATGATCGGCGACGCGCCCACGGCCTCGGGTGGGACCATGGTGGTGATGGGCCCCGGCACCGGCTTTGGTCTGGCCGCCCTGGCGCGCGGGACAGTGGGTGAGATCGTGCTGGTGACGGAAGGCGGGCATGCCAGCCTGGCAGCCGAGGACCGGCGCGAGGAGGCGCTCATCCGCATCCTGCGCGACAAGGTGCCGCATGTCTCGGTGGAGCGTGTACTGTCCGGCCCTGGCCTGGTGTCGCTGTATCATGCGGTTGCGGTGGTGGATGGGCTGGTGGTGCGGGAACGCACGAGCCCGGAGATCGTCGCGCACGCCCTGGCCGGCGACTGCGAGGGCAGCGTGGCGACGCTGGCGGCGTTCTGCGCCTTCCTGGGCGGTGTCGCCGGCAATGCCGCGCTGACGCTGGGGGCAACTGGAGGCGTGTTCATCGCCGGGGGGATCGTGCCGCGGTTCACCGCGTTCCTGCGCGCCTCGCAGTTCCGGCAGCGATTCGAGACGAAGGGCCGCCTGGCGTCGTATCTGGGCCGGGTTCCCACCGCCGTCGTGACACATCCCAATCCCGCCTTTGCCGGTCTTGCACGCCTGGCGTCGTCCATATCTGGTATGGATCGGCGTTTGGCGGGCAACTGACCCGGACGTCGCCATTCGGTCTGCTGATCATGTTCGGCGTGTTCAACCGCTTCAACGCGGCGTGGGAGGAGGCGGCGAACGATCTGGGTGCCTCGTCCTGGCAGCGTTTCCGCCACGTCGTGCTGCCGATCATCAGGCCGAGCGGGGTCGGGTTCGCGCTGTCATATAATGAGTTCGCGCGCACCCTGCTGACGGCGGGCAGCGACAACACGCTGCCGCTGGAAATTTTCGGCATAACGACAAACGTCACCACACCCGTACTACACGCCCTGGGCTCGGCAGCGACGGCGTTTTCGTTTCTGCTGATCGGGATTACCGGGTTGGCGATGCAGGTGCTGGGG
>CAYZKM010000316.1:0-5990 GCA_964478525.1 uncultured Bifidobacterium sp. | reverse complement strand
ATGACCGCGGTCGGCCGCGCGGCCGGTTCGGTGGTGGTGGAAGTCCGTCGTCAGTTCAAGGAAATCCCCGGCATCATGGAAGGCACCGCCAAGCCGAACTATGGCGCCGCGGTCGACATGCTGACCAAGGCCGCGATCAAGGAGATGATCCTGCCGTCGCTGCTGCCGGTGGCCGCCCCGATCGTGCTGTGGATCGTCATCTCGATCATCGCCGGCAAGGGCGCCGCCTTTGCCGCGCTGGGCGCGATGCTGCTGGGCACGATCGTGACCGGCCTGTTCGTCGCCATCTCGATGACCTCGGGCGGCGGCGCGTGGGACAACGCGAAGAAGTACATCGAAGAAGGCAACCATGGCGGCAAGGGCTCCGACGCGCACAAGGCGGCGGTGACCGGCGATACCGTGGGCGACCCGTACAAGGACACGGCCGGTCCGGCGGTGAACCCGATGATCAAGATCTCGAACATCGTGGCGCTGCTGCTGCTGGCCATCCTGGCCGGCTGGGTCCAGTAGGCTTTCAGGTCCCGGCCTGAGACGACGCGGCCCCGGAGGCAACTCCGGGGCCGTTTTCGTTCCGGCCCATTTGCGGAAAGGATTTGTTAACCCTTCCCCGTTATATCAACCCGCGGCGCATTCGATTGTCATTGCTGCAAATCCCGACAAATCAAGGCAACACTTCACTTGCGTCCCGGCCAGGACGGTCGCAGTAAACAGATATTGACGGCGTTCTGTTACAGGGTGCGATCATGATCCGTTACGTTCATTCGTTCAATTCCGGGCAATTCGACTGGACCGCATTCTTCGAGCCCATCGCGCTCCCGCCCGATCAGGGCGTGCTGGCACCATCGCCGCCGGCCGTGCCGGACCTGCACCCACAACAGATCACCCCGGCCGCGGCCGCCGGCGAAGACCAGGGCGACGACGGCGTGATCATGCTGGACATGACCGGCGATATGGATGCCGACGAAGCCGGATCATACCTGATGGCGGCATTGACCGGCGCAACCACGATGAAATCCGTCACCGCGACCGGCGCGTCGACATCGCTGATCACGACCTATACCTCGGGCGCGACGGGGCGATACAACGTGACCGTGACGTTCACCGGCGTCACCGCCACATCGAACGGGGGATGGACCAGCGCCCTGCAGAACACCTTCGTCGCGGCGGCCAACCGCATCAGCGCGATGATCACCGGCGATGTTCCCGATGTGACCGTCAACGGCAGGAAGGTCGACGACATTTCCATCACCGCGTCGCTGACGACGATCGATGGCGTCGGCGGCATCCTCGGCCAGGCCGGTCCGACCGCATTGCGCTCGGCCAGCCTGCTGCCAGCGACCGCCACGATGCAGTTCGACACTGCCGATGCACAGACCTACCAGGCCGCCGGCCTGTTCGACGAGATCGTGACGCACGAGATGCTGCACAGCATCGGCTTCGGCACGATCTGGAGCTACAAGGGTCTGACATCGGGGATGAACTTCATCGGCAAGAACACGGTCGCGGCCTACAACAAACTGGTCACGCAATATGCCAGCACCCATCGCGCCAGCCTGGTCCTGGCCGACGGCGTGACCCTGAAGAAGGACCTGGTGCCGCTGGAAACCCAGGGCGGGTCGGGCACCGCCGGCGCCCACTGGGCCGAGAATGTGTTCAATACCGAGCTGATGACCGGCTATATCGACACCAAGGCGGTGAACGGATCGGCCATCGACCCGCTCAGCGCGATGACCATCGCCTCGCTGAAGGACCTCGGCTACGCCACGGCCGCGTCTGCGCCGGCCGACAGCTACAAGCTGGTCTGATTCCTTGGACCCTGCCGAGGCGGGATATGGCTACGCCACCAGGTGCACCACGGCCTGGCTGGTTTCTTCCGTAACCATCTCGGCGATCATGGTGCGGTGGCAGGTGGTGTGGTCGCGCTCGAAGCACAGCAGGCAGCTGCGTTTTTCCCGTGCCAGGGCCTTGGCCTGCGCCAGTTCGGCCTGCGCGCGGTCCGATGTCATGTGCTGGCGGAAGATCGGCATCATCCGCTCAGGGTGGCCGGCGCGCACGGCGTCGCGTCCGGCCTTGGGCGTGCCCAGCCCTTGCAGATGGACATAGGCGATGCCGGCACCGTCCAGTCCGGCGGCGAGTTGCCGCTTGGAGAACCCGGGCTTGCGCGACGCCGCGACGGCCCGCACGTCGATCAGCAGCCCGACCCGTGCCGCCTTCAGCGTTGCCAGGACGCCATCGATCGTGCAGCCCTGGTAGCCGATGGTCAGCAGGTCGGGTTCGGCCATCAGCCGGCCGCCAGCCAGTCCTCGATCAGGCGGCGGGCGATGCTGTCCACGCGCGGCAGCTGGAACCCGTGCTGATCGCAGTTGCGCATCTGGTCGCGGGTGAACCACCGCGCGTCCTTCAACTCCTCGGGGTCGATGGTGATTTCCTCGGTCAGCGCCTCGGCGTAGTAGCCGAGCATGATGTTGCCGGGGAATGGCCAGGGCTGGGAGGAGTGGTAGAAGACATCGCCGCAGGTGACGCCGACTTCTTCCTGGACCTCGCGCCGGACGGCTTCTTCCAGCGTTTCCCCGGGTTCGACGAAACCGGCCAGGGTCGAATACATCGTGGCGCGCGGAAAGCGGGTGGAATGGCCCAGCAGCGCGCGGTCGCCCTTGTGCACCAGCATGATCACGGCGGGGTCGGTGCGCGGGAAATGCTGTGCGTCGCACGCCGTGCATTGCATCATGTGGCCTGACGTCCTGGCATCGCACACGCCGCCGCACACGCCGCAGAATTTGTGGCGCGCGCGCCAGTGCATCAGCCCGCGGGCATGGGCCAGGACGGATGCCTCGGGCCGCGGCACGCCCCAGCCGACCGAGCGCAGATCGACGAACTGCCCGGTGGTTTCAGCCAGCAACGGGATCGGGTCCTCGGCCGCGCTGATATCGATGGCGAACACCGCCTTGCCGTCCAGCAGGCCCAGGAACGCCCACGGCCCGTTCTGCATGTGCAGCGTCCTGCCGGCCTCTCCGCTGATATAGACGGCCTCGGGGTTGCCCTGCTCCATCCCCGCGACCAGGTTGCGGTTACGCCAGACGGGCACGAACAGCGACTCGGGGTTCTGCAACTGCTCCTGGATCCAGGCGTGATCCTCCCGTCGTGTGGCGATGCGATCGAGCGGGCTGCAGGAATAGACGTTGGGCCGGCTGGCCAGGATCAGAGTCACTGTGACATCCGTTGCGCTGGAGTTTCCTAGGCCACGGACGGTGCCACGCCGGACGGTCCGGGGCAAGGCGAGCAGCGCCTGGCCCGGGCGCCGGACGCCCGGAGCTAGACTATGGTGAGCAGCCGGCGTGGATTGTCGATCATGATCGCGTCGATCTCGGCCCCGGAGAAGCCGCGGCGGCGCATCATCGGCAGCACGTTGGCGAAGATGTGGCCATAGCCATGGCCGCCGAACGCGGACAGACGAGTGCGGGAACAGATGTCATGACTGATGACGATACGCGCCAGGTGGCCGCGGTCGGCCAGCAGGCGGATCATCCGCAGCCGCCCGGCATCGTTGGGCATGTCGATACGGGTGTTCAGCGGGTAGTACGCGGCCTCGGTGCCGAACAGGTCGAATTCCAGCACCACGCCGGTATCGGCCAGGCGCAGCAGGCGGTCGTCGTCGAAGATGGTGCGGTCGATATGGCTGATCACCACGCGGGTCGGGTCGCCGCCGGCGGCGCGGATGAAATCCGCCACCTGCTGCGGCTGGTCGTGGTCGCGTCCGGGGTGGACGTTCACCGCCGCCCCGGTTTCCGCCTGCGCCATCAGCGCCCCGCGCATCACCCGCTGTTCCAGATCGGTCCACGGCGCCTGGCAGCCGATCTCGCCGATGATGCCGGCGCGGATGCCGGTGCCCCAGGCGCCGTCGAACACCTGGCCGATCATTTCCTGGGCGAAATCGTCGGGTGAGCGGGCGCGGTTGGCCGGGTCCTGGTATTCGTCGACATAGTGTCCACAGCCCATGACGATGCGCACGCCGCTGTCGCGCGCCACCGCGGCGAGGCCCGTCGGGTTCGGCGCCAACCCGCCGCAGCTGAGCTCGACGATCGTGCCACCGCCGAGGGAACGGACCTCGGCGACCTCGGCCGCCGCCACGGCCTCACAGTTCAGGGCATAGTTCCGCGGCGCCTTGATCTGCCCGTAGTTGATCTTCCAGCAGGTGCACAGGTCGATCTCGGGGCCCTGGTCGGGATCGGCGCGCTGGGACGGCGTGCGGATGTCCCACAGGATGTGTTCATGCATCAGGGTCTGGCCGAGATCGGCGGGGTCGATCAGGCCGAGGACGGTCTGGACCTTGCCGCGCAATTCGTCGCGTTTCATGCGTCACATCCTCCCAGTCATGGAGGCGGCGCCACGGTGCAAGCTTGCATCAGGCGAAGCGCCAGCCGATGGAAATCGTCCCAGCAGGCACGCACCGCCGCCTGATGCCCCCCGAAGGCGCCATCGCCGGGGCGCAACGCGAACATCGGCTTGCGCGCCTCCTGCGCCAACGGCATCAGCGAGCGGTAGTCCTTCAGGATTCCGAGGCAATTGGGATCTTCTTCGATCGCCGGCGCGACCCCGCCGGCGATGCCCAGCACCGCGTCGCGGTACTGCGTCGGAATCCGCGCCATCCATTGCCCGAAGGCCCGCGCCGGCCGGCCCTGCTGAACGGAGTGGCGCATCACGACATAGCCCGCCACGTCCAGACCGCCAGCTGGCAGGCGCAGAGTGACATCGTGGTTCATCGCGCGGTGGCGTTGCCAGGCATCGCGCCACTCGCGCAATGCCGGCCCCATGTTCCGCAGGCCCTGGATCGAGAATAGGTCCGCACCCAACGGCACCACGATCGCGTCACAGGCCAGCAGGACCGCCCGGTTCAGAGCGCCCAGGTTGGGCCCCATGTCGATCAGCGCGACTTTTGCGTCAAGCGCCTCGCCGGCCGCAGAGATGGTGCGCGAAAAGGCGCTCATGACCCGGAATGCCCGTTCCTGCCCATTGGCGCAAAGCGGCCAGGCGCTGGCCAGGTCGTCTTCCAGACGCGACAGATCCATATCGCCGACCAGCAGATGCAGCCGGGGTGCCACCTCCTCCACATCGGGGTTGCGGATATCACCGATGCCCCGAAACAGCGGCGCGACCGCACCATGCACGGTGGGACGCGGGTCGGCGTTCCAGATTGCCTCCACACGCTCCTCGTCCAGCATCATTGCCGTGAGGTTGGCCTGTGGATCGAGGTCGACAGCCAGGGCCGGAACCCGCATCTCGGCCAGCATCCAGGCCAGATGATAGGTCAACGACGTCTTTCCGACACCGCCCTTGTTGTTGAAAAGGCCGATTGTCCTCACGGCGCTCTCCGCACCGTCACATTCACATAGCTCGCCTCCGCCCGGAATTCCGCCGCGGGGTTGCCGTTGCGCGCAAGGGCAACCCTGGCCCGCGGAAGCCCCGAGCCGAAGCGCTGGATGAAACCCATTGCCTTGGCAGCCTCGCCCAAGACCGGGTTGCGATAGTCGGTGAGCCCCTCTTGCCCGAACGAGGCGATGGTGACCGCCCCATATGGACCGCCGGGGCTGGTGATCTCGATCCGGTCGTCGTACCAGGTCAGCCGCACCGGCGCGGCCGTCCCCTCATAATTGCGATGGATCACCGCGTTGCGCACCAGTTCCTGAAGCGCCACCAGGGGATAGGTGGCGCGATCCGACTGCACGCGTCCTGACAGATCGGCGTGATTTTCGACATTGGCGGCGATGATGTCGTCCAGCCGCCGCAGCTGATCGGCCAGGCAGCCGTCGATTTCCTTGTGATCTCGAACAATGTCGCCCATCGCGATACCCGGAAAGCGTACGAACTGCACATAGGCACCGGGCAGCCAGGCGCGCGGATCACGCCCGCAGACCAGCAATCCTGCCGCCGTGGCGCGACCATCGGGTGCCAGGAACCGAACGGCGCGCAGCTGGTCGGCGATGTCGCGTCCA
>CAYZKM010000315.1:0-6006 GCA_964478525.1 uncultured Bifidobacterium sp. | reverse complement strand
TACCAGGTCATGTCGCTGGCGCAGCTGCGCAAGCTGGACGCCGAGGGGGTCACGTTCCAGTCCCATATCGACGGGTCGCGCCATCGGCTGACGCCTGCGCGGTCGATCGAGATCCAGCACCTGCTGGATGCCACCATCACCATGGTGCTGGACGAATGCACCCCGTTCCCCGCCACCGAGGAACAGGCGCTGGCGTCGATGGAACTGTCGATGCGCTGGGCCGGCCTGTCGAAGCAGGCCTTCGTTCCCCGCCCGGGTTATGCGCTGTTCGGCATCGTGCAAGGCTCGATCTACCCCGACCTGCGCGCCCGCTCGGCCGAGGCCCTGCGGCGCATCGGCTTCGACGGCTACGCGGTCGGCGGCCTGGCGGTGGGCGAGGGGCAGGCCATGATGTACGACGTGCTGGACGTGACGGTGCCGCATCTGCCGCCCGACCGGCCGCGCTATCTGATGGGGGTGGGCACGCCGGACGACCTCGTGGGCGCGGTGCAGCGCGGGATCGACATGTTCGACTGCGTGATCCCGACCCGCGCCGGGCGCACCGCGCGGGCCTATACCGGGCAGGGCGTGTTCAACCCGCGCAATGCCCGCTTCGCCGAGGATGACCGCCCGCTGGACCCCGCCTGCCCGTGCCCGGCCTGCACGCGCCATGCGCGCGCCTACCTGCATCATTTGTTCCGCGCCCAGGAGATGCTGGGGCCGATGCTGCTGACCTGGCACAATGTGACCTATTATCAGACCGTGATGGCCGGCCTGCGCGCCGCGATCGGCGCCGGCCGTCTCGATGCCCATGCCGCCGCGCTGCGCCGGGCCTGGGCCGCCGGAGAGGAGCCCGCATGAGCGAGTATTCAGGTCTCACGCAGCTTGGCCACCCATCCCGCCTGCCCGCCTCGCCCGAGGCGGCGGTGCTGGAGCGCGTGGGCAATCCCGCGCAGGGGAAACACTATGTCGTGCGCTTCACCTGCCCCGAGTTCACCTCGCTGTGCCCGCTGACCGGGCAGCCGGATTTCGCCCACATCGTGGTGGACTACATCCCGCGCGAATGGATCGTCGAGAGTAAGTCTCTGAAGTTGTTTTTTGGATCGTTTCGCAACCATGGGGCGTTCCACGAAGCCTGCACGATGATGATCGCCGAGCGGCTGGCGGCACTGCTGGACCCGGTATGGCTGCGCATCGGCGGCTACTGGTATCCGCGCGGGGGGATGCCGATCGACATCTTCTGGCAGACCGGCGCCCCGCCCGAGGGATGCTGGGTGCCGCCGCAGGACGTGGCGGGATATCGCGGGCGCGGCTGATGGCCGACGATGGCGCCGTGAAGGAGGCCATCCGCGACCGCGCGCTGGCGCTGGGGTTCGACGCCATCGGCTTCTGCGACGCCACCCTGGGGCCCGAGGCGCGCGCTCGCCTGGCCGATTTCCTGGCCGCCGGCCATCACGGCGACATGGGCTGGCTGGCCGAGAGGGCCGAGCAGCGTGCGCATCCGCGATCGCTGTGGCCCGAGGCGCGGGGGGTGATCGCGCTGGGCCTGTCCTATGCCCCCGAGGCCGATCCGCTGGCCACGCTGGATCGGGCGGATCGCGGCAACATCTCGGTCTATGCCCGCCACCGCGACTATCACGACCTGCTGAAGGGCATGCTGAAGCATCTCGCGCAGTTCATCGTCGCCCGGTCCGGGCCGGCCGTGAAGGTGTTCGTCGACACCGCCCCGGTGATGGAGAAGCCGCTGGCCGCGCAGGCGGGCATCGGCTGGCAGGGCAAGCACACCAACCTGGTCTCTCGCACGCACGGGTCGTGGCTGTTCCTGGGCGAGATCTACACCACCCTGGTGCTGCGTCCTGATCAGCCGCATGCCGACCGTTGCGGGACGTGCCGTCGCTGCATCGCCGCCTGCCCCACCGATGCGTTCCCGGCGCCGTACCGGCTGGATGCGACGCGCTGCATCTCCTACCTGACGATCGAGCATCGCGGACCGATCGCGCCCGAGTTGCGGCCCCTGATGGGCAATCGTATCTACGGTTGTGACGACTGCCTGGCGGCCTGCCCGTGGAACCGCTTCGCCCGCGCATCCCGCCACGACAGGCTGCGCCCGCGCGAGGACCTGACCGCACCGCGGCTGGCGGCCCTTGCCGGCCTGGACGATGCGGGGTTCCGGGCGATGTTCTCCGGTTCGCCGATCAAGCGTATCGGACGCAACCGGTTCGTGCGCAACGTGCTGATCGCCATCGGCAATTCGGCCGACCCGACGCTGGGCCCGGTCGCCGCGGCGCTGACCCTGGATGCCGATCCGGTCGTTGCCGAGGCGGCACAGTGGGCGGTGGGACGGCTCAGCGCGACCTGATGGTGCCCGGCCCGGCCAATGGCTGGATCGGTCCGTTCAGGATGTTCGCCTCAAGCCGGGCGGGTGTGGTGGTACGATTGTTGACGAAGACGGTGGAGACGACCTGGTTCGAGGTCAGGTGGTTGCCGATCACCCGGATCTCGTCGGTCGGGTTCGTCACGCCTTCGGCACCGATCATGATCACCGTGCCGGCGTTGCTGCTGCGCGGCCCTTTCTGCAGGATATTGCGTTCGATCAGGACATTGCCGCCATTGGGGATGTCGATCAGGAAGCTGGACGTTCCGGTCTCGCCATCGGCGATGTCGTTGCCGATCAGCTCGGTGCGCGCTGCCCGCGACTTGATGTGATGGCCGATCCGCGTATCGACAAAGCGTGATCGTTCCACACGCAACAGACCGATTGCACCGGCATAGATGCCGTGGGTGCAGGCGGGATCGCAATGGCCGTTGCGGATGAAGGTGCTGCCGCTGACCAGGACCGAGGCGCCCGGCATGGCCGAGGTCATCAGGCCGTTCTCGTTGTCGATGAACGTGACGTCCTCGACCGTCAGGGTGCCGCCCTCGGCACGGATGCCGGCGCCGTTGCGATCGGGCACTCGCGCGCCGCTGAGTGTCAGTCCGCGCACGGTCACATCCCGCCCGGCGACGACCAGGATCGCCTTGCCGGCACAGGCCTTGTCCGCCAGGGCGACGCCCGGCCCGGTGCCCTCGATCACCAGCCGGTCCTGCCGGATCACTGCGCAATCGACATAGCGCCCGGGCGCGATCCGGACGACGTCACCGGCCTGCGCCTTGGCGATGGCCTGGCTTGGCAGCGGAAACGGCTTGCCGGGACCGGCTTCCAGCGTCGCCGCCAGGGAATGTGCACACAGAAGTGACCAGGCGCACAGCGCAAACGGCCATCGATGCATAAATTATCTCCTCCTCCCGCGGCAGGCGCGACCATATTTATGGGCTGGTGCCAGGAGTATCCATGTGCGTCGCGTCAAAAGTGATGATCCCGTGCCCTTGTTCCGAAATACAGTAGCTGGATACCACATCCGGTTTCGTAGGAAACATGGTTGCCATCGCTGCGATTTGCGGCGAACGTATTGCTGAACATATGGCAGATTCCCTGACCTTGGTAGCGGCATACTCACGAATCAAGCAACACCGCTCCTGCGTTCGGTCCGGTATGGCATCTTTTTTCTGACCAGGAGGATTCGACCATCTTGCGATCCGCGCGCAGTGCGTCCATCAACGGACGCGCCAGAACGATCGACACCGAACGCCCGGACAAAAGGTCCGGGCGCGACCGTGATTGGAGGTGAAGGATGAGCCGGCTGGTCAAACGCAGCTTTTCCCTCGCCGGTCATCGGACCAGCGTGGCGCTGGAACCTGAATTCTGGATGGCGCTTAGCCGCATCGCCGCCGTACGCCAGCAGACCCTGTCGGCGCTGGTGGCATCGACGGATGCCGGGCGCGAGAGCGGGCGTCCGCTTGCCTCGGCCCTGCGCGTCCTGGCGTTGCAGGAATTGCCGCGGGAACAACCTGAACCGGAGGGCTGAGATTCTTTCGGCCGCAGGCGTTGCGGTTAACCTCCGGTCAATCAGTTCGTCTCATGCTGCCGTCATGGCCGAAAACCGCCAGGCAGAGGAAGAACTCCATGGCACAGCTCGAAACATCCGCCCCGTCCACCACGGCCGCGTTCAGCCCATTGGTGCTGTCCGACCGGCTGATCGCCCTGGCACAGGCCGCCGACGTCGCCGGCTATGCCGATGCGGCCGAACGGCTGGTATCGCTGGCCTTCGCGGTGCTGGACCAGCCCCCGCCCGCCGCCCACTGACCCCACCCGGGCGCGCCGATTCCCGCAATCGGCGCACACCGGTGCTCGGCCATTGCGCCGCAAGGCCGGGCCGGTCGATCCAAACGATTGAATTTGCAGTGGAAATGGTGGGCGCGACAGGGATTGAACCTGTGACCCCTACCGTGTCAAGGTAGTGCTCTCCCGCTGAGCTACGCGCCCATTTCCATCGAGGCGGACGGGTTCCTACGGGTTTGTGGCGAAGACCGCAAGGGGTTCCGTCACGATACCGCCCGATCCTCGCACCAGGCCCGCCAGGCATGGCGCAGCGCGTCTCCCAGGTTCCGTCCGAACCGCGGCGCATCGCACAGCGGACTCGCCTTCACCCGCGCCCGCAACCCCGCCCGCAGCGCCGCCAGGCCGGCCAGGTCGGACGCCCTGGCGACGGCCAGGGAGACATACGACCCGACATCCGAGGCCGCCCAGCCGTCCAGCCCCGCATTGCTCATGTGGCTGAGAGAATGGCGGGAGGCGAAGGTCTCCCCCGGCAGCATCACGGTGGGCACGCCCATCCACAGCGCCTCGCACGTGGTCAGCCCGCCCGAGTAGGGAAACGGGTCCAGTGCGATGTCGATCTGGTTGTATTCGCCCATGAAGGCACGATGGCCAGATGACCCGCGCAGCTCCACCCGCTCAGGCGCGATCCCGTGCGCCAGCATCATGGCATGGATCCGCCGGCGCGTGGTGTCGTCGCTGAACTGGTGCGTCTTCAGCACCAGGCGCGCGGTGGGCAGGCGCGCCAGGATCGCGCCCCAGGCGGCGATCACACGGGGGGTGATCTTGGCCAGGTTGTTGAAACAGCCGAACGTCACATGCCCGTTGGCCAGCGCCGGCAGGGGCACGGGGTCGGGCGCATAGGGCGGCGGGCTGTAGCAGACATACCCGTCGGGCAGGCGCAGCAGCCGTTCGGAATACATCGGCTCGAAGCCATCGGGCGTTTCCCAGCGATCGGTCAGGAACCAGTCCATCTCGGCCAGGCCGGTACTGTGGTTCTGCATGCCCACCCATTTCACCTGCACGGGTGCCAGGCGATGGGCGCAGGCGGTCATCCGTGCCGCATCGCCATACCCGCCCAGGTCGATCAGCACGTCGATTCCCCTGGCGCGGGCCAGCCCCGCGAGCGCCACGTCCGACAGGCCATCCACATCGATCCAGTCCCGGGCAATGGCGGCATAGCGGCGGGTGATGGCGTCGGTGGCCACCGCGCCCTGCGCCAGGCACACCAGGTCGAACCGTTCGGGGTCCAGCGTCTCGAACCCGGCGACGGTCAGCCAGCCGACCGGATGGGTCTTCAGCGTGCCCGACAGCAGCCCGACCACCAGCTTGCGCTCCCGGTCCGGGTGGTTCGCCGGCCGCGGCATCGCGGCGCGCGGCAGGCGTTCGCCGCAGGCGCGCAGCGCCGCCAGCAGGTCCTTCCCGGTGACGCCGTCCTGATAGGGCAGCGTGTTGCACAGCGCCCGCAACGGCAGCACCGCGTCGGGGTTCAGGATGGCAGCGCACCGAGCGGTGGCGACGGCGGTGTCCTGCAGGCCGAGGCAGGCGGTGGCGTTGGCCAGGTTGCACAGGGCGGCAGTGCTCTCGCCGAAGCGGGCGATGTGGTCTTCCAGCAGGGTGCGAGCCTCGGCATGGCGATGCAGCCGCATCAGCACGGCGGCGCGGTCATTGACCGGCTGCGGATTGTCGGGGTCCAGCTCCGCCGCGCGCCGCAGGGCCGCCTCGGCCTCGGCCAGGCGGTTCGACCGGGCCAGCATGCCGCCCAGCAGCACGGCAGGCGCCACCGCATCGGGGGCCAGCAGGCTTGCCGCCGTCAGCGCGTCGATCGCCTC
>CAYZKM010000314.1:0-6019 GCA_964478525.1 uncultured Bifidobacterium sp. | reverse complement strand
CCTTGCGCACGTAGTCGTCCGAGGCCCGGATGCTGCGGGTGCCGCCGGTGGCCATGTAGCACCAGGCGCGCTTGTTGGCGTTGTTGACCTCGGGGGCGACGTATTCCGCGCGGATGAAGCGCCAGTCGGCGTCGAGTTCATCGGCGACCAGCTGCGCGAGTCCGGTCAGCGTGCCCTGTCCCATTTCCGAGCGGGCGATGCGGACATGGGTGATGTCGTCGGGCTGGATGACGACCCAGATGCCGACCTCGGCGCCGTTGGCGGCGGCGGGCGTCGTGGGCGTTGCGGATTGCGCGGCGGCGGGCAGGGTGATGCCCATCGACAGGCCGCCGCCGATGGCGGCCGAGGCGGTCAGGATGGCGCGACGGCCGATCGGGGTGATCTGGTTCATGGTCAGCCTCACGCCTTGCCGGTGGACGGGGTGGTGAGGGCGGCGGCGGTGTGGATGGCCGCCTTGATCCGCTGATAGGTGCCGCAGCGACAGATATTGGTCATCGCATCGGCGATGTCCTCCTCGGTGGGCTTCGGCTTTTCCTTCAGCAGCGATGCGGCGGCCAGGATCTGGCCGGACTGGCAGTATCCGCATTGCGGCACTTCGTGCTGCAGCCAGGCGACCTGCACGGGGTGGGACAGCCCGTCGGGCGAGAGGCCTTCGATGGTGGTGATCCTGGCCCCGCCGACGGCGTTCGCGGGCAGCGAGCACGAGCGTGTGGCGACGCCATCGATCAGCACGGTGCAGGCGCCGCATTGGGCCACGCCGCAGCCATATTTCGTGCCGGTCATGCCGATCCATTCGCGCAGCACCCACAGCAGGGGCGTCTCGCCGTCGACCTCGACCTCGTGGGTTTTGCCGTTGATTTCCAGCTTTATCATGGCAGCCTGGCTCCCCGTGGCTTGGCGCCGGATATGGCGCGCGTTTGCCGTTTGTCTATCACGGGGGAGACGGTTTTGGCAGCGTCGTATTCCCCGGCCGGGGAAGCGTGCTGGCTCAGTACGGCTTGTCTCCCGCCACTGTCACCCGGAATCCGGACCGCGTGTGCGGCCAGTAGTCCCACATCGCGCGGTGCTGCGTGCAGCGGTTGTCCCAGAAGGCCACCGAATCCGGCTGCCAGCGGAACCGGCACTGGAACAGCGGATCTTCGCTGATCTCGAAAAGATACTGAAGGATGGCCGAGCTTTCGTCGCGGGGAATATCGAGGATGCGCTGGGTGAAGCCGCGGTTGACGTAGAGCGCCTTCTTCCCCGTCACGGGATGGGTGCGGATGATGGGATGTTCCGCCCGCGGATAGACCGGCTTGTCCTGCATGCCCAGATTGGCATAGGTGCCGCGATAGGCGCCTTCCCCGTCATGCACCGCGATGGCGCCGTCCAGATAGGTCTTCATCCGGTCGGACAAGGCCTCGTACGCGGCGTACATGTTGGCGAACAGCGTGTCGCCGCCCTTGGGCGGGCATTGCCGGATATACAGGATGCTGCCCATCGGCGGGGTCTGGTCGCACGAAACATCGCTGTGCCAGGCTTCACCGTTGGCGCGGGGGCTGTCCTTGTCGGCGCGGATGACCATCAGTTCGGGATGCCCGTCCACGTGGGGCGCGGCGGGGTGGATGTGCAGGTCGCCGAAGTTGCGGCCGAACCCCATATGCTGTTCCGCCGACAGGGTCTGGTCGCGGAAGAAGATCACCAGGTTTTCCGCCAGCGCGCGGTGGATCTCGGTCATCTGATGGTTGGAGATCGGACCGGCCAGGTTCACCCCGCCGATCTCGGCGCCGATGATCGGTGTCAGCTTGTCGATGGTGATGGTTTCATACGGCGCCGATTCATCGGGGTTGTGGCGGTACCGAGGGCCACCATTGCCGCGCAGCACGCTCATGAAACTGTCTCCCGTTTCCTGGACCGATCGGCGTGATGCTAGCGCGCTTTCCGGCTGACCGTAAACGGTCAGCGCGCGCTATCTTATTGTCTGACCGCATGATTCACACGCTGCCACGGTTCCGCTCAGCGTGATCATGCTCTGGCGCGCTTTCCGGCTGACCGTAAACGGTCGGCGTGATCATGCTCTGGCACACCGGCGGCGGGAGTTCTATCGGCGGCGGCGCAGCGACGCCAGCGCCGCGGCCCCTGCCGCCAGCAGCGCGAGGGTGGCGGGTTCGGGCACGTCGAAGGCCACGACGGTGGTGGTGAGGGACACGCGGTTCTGCGCGGTCTCGGCGGTCGCGGTGGTGGAATCGGCATTGAACGAGGCGATGCCGGGTATCGAGGTCCGGTCGAAGGAATCGAGGAAGACGCTGTTGTTGCCGGCCGTGTGGATGAACTCGACGACCAGGCCCTGTCCGGCGCCGGTATAGACGAAGGGCGTGCTGAACCCGATGGGGGGTGCAAAGGCGTTGGGTGACCCGCCGGTGGGGAAGGTGCCGGCGGGCAGGATCAGCGCACCGGTGCGCACGGTCAGGAAGCCGCCATTGCCGCCGGTGACGTTGTCGGCGAAGGTCGCCACCGCCGAGGCGGCGTCGTTGGCCGCGACGCCGATCTTCACGGTCCAGTCGGCGAAGGCCAGCGCCGGGGATGGGCCGCTGCCGGCGGTGGCGCGGAAGCTGATCCCGCCCAGTACGGTGCCTGGCACGATGCCGGCGGCGGCCAGCGTCGCGTTGTCGTAGATGATTTCCGCCAGCCGCGATCCGGTGTTGGTCAGCAGCGAATGCCCGGACGGGGCTTCGGTGGCGGCATAGATCTGTGGAACCGTCACCGGCGTCGCATGGGCGGGGGCAACCAGCCCGGCCGTCAGGCAGGCACCAAGAACCGCGCGCGGCAGGGGGAACGGGGTCATGGCCGGGGGCTTCCAGTTGCGATCCGTGCCACGCTACAGGGTGCGTCGGTGCGGGGCCGTTACGGGCGCGCGTGATCCGCGTCAAATGCCCGTTACGGCGCCAGTCGTTTCGTATGTTCCGAAACAGGGATGGTCCACGGCGTCGCCTGGCGCGCGCCGCCGCGGGTCCGCCCGATCAGCCGCGCTGGACGTTGTCGCTGCGCACGGGAATCCCGGTCTGCTCATAGCAAACCTGCGCAAACGCCCGCACCCCATCCTCGATCACCTGCTTGCTCGGCATCGCGAAGCACAGCCGCAGATGGGACGCGGAGTTGTCGGCGCTGACCGCCCAGGCCGGGCCTTCGTTGAAGATGATGCCCTTCTCGGCCGCCGGCTTCAGCAGCGTGCGGACATCGATGCCCTCGGGCAGCTTGATCCACAGGAAGATGCCGCCCTTTGGCGCCCAGCATTCGGCCGAGGTGCCGAATTCCCGCTCCACCGCCTCGACCATGCATTTCAGCTTGTCGTGCAGCACGCCGTTCAGATGGTTCAGATGGTTGTCGAAATTCTTCGAGAAGTATTCGGCGACCACCATCTGGTCCAGCGCGCCGGTGCCGCTGTCGCCCTTCAGCGGCAGCAGCCGGCGCATGATCTCCCACGGCGCGACGATGTAGCCGAGCCGCAGGGCGGGGGCCAGCGACTTGGAGAACGAACCGAGATGGATCACCGCGCCGGGATCGAGCGCATACAGCGCCGGCGGTGCCTCGACGCCTTCCCACAGCAGGTCGGCGTAGCACTCATCCTCGAAGATGCAGACATTGTATTCGCGCGCCAGCTTGATCAGCGCCAGGCGGCGGTCCAGCGGCAGGATGCTGGCGGTCGGGTTCTGGATGGTGGGGATGGTGTAGATGAACTTGGGCGTGATGCCCCGGGCCTTGAGGTCGGCCAGTTGCTGGGCCAGCGCCTCGATCACGATGCCGTCCTGGTCCAGCTTCATGCCTTCCAGCTTCGCGCCGATCTTGCGGAACCGGTTCATTGCGCCCTGGTAGCAGAACTCCTCGCACAGGACGGTGTCGCCGGGGTTGACCAGCATGCCGCTGATCATGTCCAGCCCCTGGCCGGAGCCGGTGGTGATCATCACGTCGTCGATGCCGATCTTCGTCCCGCGCACCCGGTTGCAGCGATCCGCAACGAACTGGCGCAGGCCCGGATAGCCCTGCGGGCCCAGGCCGAGATTGTAGATCGCAAGCTTGGCACCTTCCCGGCGCAGCACCGAGGCCGCGGCCTCGATCAGCCCCTCGATCGGGATCTGCTCGGGGTCGTTGTTGCCGCCGACGAAATAATAGGGCGGGAACGGTGCCCATTTGACGGCCGGGTCGGGCAGGTTGTTGCGATAGAGTTTGCCGTAGTCGATCATGCCATCGGCCATGGAACGTTTCCCTCGGAGCTGGTCTGGCCGCAGGTTAGCAATTTCCGGCCCCGTCGCCACCCCCGGGGTTGAGGAGAGTGGGGCAGCCTTGAAATCGGATGTGCGCTCTCCCTAGTGATATGGCTGATGGAGAAATGGATGTCCGGGGCAAAATCCATAGCGATCGTCGGGGGGGCATCGAAGGCGGCAGCCATTGTCGCGCGTGCGCTGGCGATGACACGGATGGGTATCAAAGGCATCCCGAACATCGTGGTCTATGAGCCCAACGAGTTGGGAGGGTCCTGGTCAGGGCAGCACGGTTACACCGACGGAGAACAGTATCTGTGCACCCCGCCCGAGATGGATTTCGGATTCCCCTATGCGCCTGAGGCCGGATTGGCGGGAACAAGCGCGGACCCGGCGCGATTGCGGCGCCGTGGCCAGGCGATTGCCCACACGGTGCACGCCGAGCTGTCATGGCCCACATACCTGTTGCGGGCGGATCCCCTGACGACGGGCTCGCTGGGACGTCCGACGGGCGGTGGGACTGGCGAGGCTTTGTCCGACTATGTGTTGCGCGGTCGTCCATATCCCCGCCACAAGCAGTGGTATGACTATCATCGCTGGGTTTTTGAGCAGGGTCTCGAAGCGGGCGTTTTTTCTCATTGCAGGGCGGAAGTCGCACAGGTGCGCTGGCACCCGGCGCGGCGTAACAAGCACTGGGAAGTCGTTCGACACGGGCGAACCGCCGCTGCTGAACGGGTCGATGCCGTCATACTGACCGGAACAGGTCCGCCCAAGCGGCTGGCGGTGCGGGGCGGGGCAGTGCAGGCGCCCTGGCTTACGGATGGCCATGATTTCTGGAAGCACACGGCAGACCTGCGTGCCCTGGCGGCGAGACGGCCCGACGGCATACGATTCGTCGTGATCGGTGCAGGAGGGGCTGCGGCCACGATCCTGGCGTGGCTGGCGGCGACTTTCGATCACTCGACAGTCAAGCTGGCAAGCGTCAGTGCGGACGGCGCGTTCTTCCCGCGAGGCGATGGTGTCGCCGAGCGCCGGTGGATGACGGATGTTGAGGGCTGGGAGGAACAGGACCCGGAATTTCGTCGCCGTATCATCCAACGGACCGACGCCGGTGTCATCACGGCTCGGCTCAAGGACATCCTGGACCGTGCGCCTCTCGATCACATCGTCGGCCGCGTCGACGGGATACGGTTGAACGCTGACGGATCGCTGCAATTGTTCGACTCGAAGGGGGAACTCGATGATCTGTCTGCCAGCCACATCGTCCTGGCGCTTGGGTTTGACGCCTGGGAACATCTGCGCCTGATCAGGCGGCGTTGTGGTGGCCGGGACCGGGAACTGCTTGATATGCTCGGCCTGGCTCCGATCGGCTTGCAATGGAGCGGCCTGATGCATGACCAGGCGCGATTGCGAGACCGCCGGAGGCAGATTGAAGAAAGAATTTCGTTCAATCTTGAGATGCCGGGTTTTCCGGGCTTGCATGTGCCAGGACTGAGCGCGATGCGGGGACCGGGATTTCCCAGTCTGGGAGCCTTGGGTTTGCTGGCTGCACGGGTTCTGGACCCGTATGTGGCGGGTCCGTAGGGCGGGGGTGAATTTTCCCTTGCCCAATATATATATATATGCTTCAAGACGCCTGCCTCGCCGAGGCTCCTCAGCGAGGCCCACCGTGTCATCCTGGGAGGAGGCTGCCAAGGACGGCAACTTATATCCTGGCTGAACGGAGTGTTTGATGAAACGAAAAGACAAGCCTGTCCGGGATCGCAGCGCCCTGGTGATGC
>CAYZKM010000313.1:0-6028 GCA_964478525.1 uncultured Bifidobacterium sp. | reverse complement strand
GCAGATGTCGAAGATCAGGTCGGCATGGTGCTCGACCAGCAGCACGCCGGTGCCGGCCCTGGCGATCGCGGTGATCAGTTCGCCCAGCCGCTTGATCTCGTCGGGCGACAGGCCGGCCGCAGGCTCGTCCAGCATCAGGAAGGCCGGGCGCAGCATCAGCCCGCGCGCGATCTCCATGAACCGCAGCTCGCTGTGCTGCAGCCGGTCGGCCCGCACATCGGCCAGCGTCTCCAGCCCGACGATCGCCAGCGCCTGCAGCGCCTGCGCCTTCATCCGCCGTTCATCTGCCAGGTGGCGCGGCAGGCTGAACATGGTTTCCAGGAAGCTCGCCCGCCCCTCGATCGTTGCGCCGATCATCACATTGTCCAGCACCGACGCCTCCCCGATCAGCCGGGGCGTCTGGAAGGTGCGGGCAATGCCCATCGCCGCGCGGGTATCCGACGCGCCATGCGCCAGCGGGGTCGACCCCAGCAGCGCATCCCCGCTCTCGGGCACATAATAGCCCGAGATGACGTTCAGCGTGGTGGTCTTGCCCGACCCGTTCGGGCCGATCAGGCCATGCACCTCGCCCGGGCGGATGGTGATGTCCAGCCCGTCGATGGCGCGCACGCCGCCGAAACTCAGCACCACGTCGCGCAGCGTGATCGGCTGCCGCACCCCGTCGCGGGTCAGGAATCCACCCAGCAGGTCCGGCCGCGGCAGGATCGCGCGGTTGCTCTCCAGCGGCTTGCGGTTACGGACATCCAGCAGCGCGGCGATCCCGCCCGGCATCAGCAGCACGATCGCCAGCAGCAGGGCCGCGTACAGGAAGGTGGACCACGCCACCAGCGGGGCGGCGAATTCCGGCAGCAGCGTCAGCAGCACATTGCCCAGGAACGGCCCCATGATGGACCCGCGCCCGCCGACCAGGATGGCGATGAAGAACGTCACCGACAGGTCGAAGCTGAACGCGTCGGGCGTGATATAGGATTGCAGCGTGGCGAACAGCCCGCCCGCCACGCCGGCGCAGGCGCCCGAGAACAGGAAGACCGTCGTCAGCAGCCGCGGCTTGCGGATGCCCGTCGCCTCGGCCGCCACCTCCGCATCCCGTACCGCGACCAGCGCTCGGCCGAACCGGCTGTACGCGATGTTGGCCGACAGCCAGGTCACCAGCGCGGCCAGCGCCAGCGCGAAGACATAGAAGCCCCAGGGCGTCGACAGGCTGCCCGGCAGTTCCGGCCCGGGCAGGCCGATGCCGCCGCCGGTCACGCTTTGCCAGGCCAGCGCGATCTGCGTGACGATGGTCGCGAAGCCCAGCGTGGTCATGGCGAAATAGAAGGTGCGCAGGCGCAGCGCCGGCAGCCCGACGATCACGCCGGCCAGCGCGCCCACCACGCCGGCGGCGGCGAACGAGACGAACGGGTCGACGCCCAGCTTGGCGACCAGGACGGCGGATGTGTACGAGCCCAGCGTCAGCAGCGCGACATAGCCGATGGCCAGCTGCCCGCCGAAGCCCACCACCAGGTTCAGGCCACCGACCAGCACCCAGTAGACCGCCGCCCGGCCGGCGATCACCGCCCAGTAATCGTTGGCATACAAGGGCAGCGTCAGCGCCGCCGCGAACACCGCGATGAAGGGAAGACCGGCGCGCAGCATCACACCCGCCTTGTCGCCACAGAGCCGAACAGACCCTGGGGCGCGACCAGCAACACGACGATGAACACGGCGAACACCGCCACCGCGGCGAACACGCCGCCGACCAGGAAGTTGGCCGCCTGCTGGAACACGCCCAGCGCCAGCCCGCCGATGATCGCGCCGCGATTATTGCCCAGCCCGCCCAGCGCGACCGGGACGAAGCCGAAGAAATTCAGCATCCCGCCATTGGCAAAGAACGCCGTCAGCAACTCACCCGACGCGAATCCGGCCAGCCCGCCCACCACGCCGGCCAGCGCATAGCTGCCGATGCGCAGGTTGCGCTCGGGCAGGCCCAGCGCGCGTGCGGCGAAATTGTCCTCGGCGATCGCCAGGAAGGCGCGCCCGACCAGCGTGCGGCGGTACAGGAACTCCAGCCCCGCGATCGTGGCCGCGCAGGCCACCAGCGGCAGCCAGAACCGCTCGTCCAGCGGCCCCAGCTCGGGCGTGCCGAGAAGACGCGGGAAGGGCTGCGGCTCGGTGCTCCACTCGATGGCGGTGAATTGCTGGATCATCAGCGCCAGGCCCAGCGTGGAGAGCACGTACAGATGCTGCTCCAGGCTGCCCAGCACGGGACGCACCGCGACGATCTCGGTCACCACGCCCACCACGGCGCAGGCGGCCAGCGTCAGGACCAGCCCGGGGATCACCGGGATGTCCATCCGCAGGATGAACAGCGCGCCCAGCACCCCGCCCAGCATGCCCAGCTGCCCGGCCGTGAAGCTCATGACACGGGACGCCGAGTACATCAGGTTGTAGGTGACGCCGATCAGCGCATAGGTGGCGCCGACCGCGAGGCCGGCCGCCAGGATCGCCGCGAGCATGGGCGCCTACGCGTAGCCGGGGGCGAGCGCGAAGGCGCCGTCCCGCTGGCTGTTGGCCTTCTGCATCACGATGTCGTCGCCATGGAAGCCGTTATGGTCGGTCGGGCTGAAGCTGTAGTGCCCGTACAGCCCGTTCCAGTTCTGCAGCGTGTTCCAGTAGCCGATGATCTTGTCTGAGTCCGACGAACCGGTCTTGGCGACGGCTTCCGCCACCAGGCGGATGGCATCGACGCCCGAGACGACCCACCACAGCGAGGTGTCGTCCAGCTTGATCTTGCCCTTCACGCTGTCGACGAAGGCCTGCGTCTGCGCCGGCAGCTTGCCCGCGTCATCGAAGCTGCAGGATTTGTAGCCGATGATATAGACCTTCTCCCAGTTCTCGGGCTTGGCCACCAGGCGGCCGATTTCGCCGGTGCCCATCGCGGGATGGCCGACGATCGGCACGTCCCAGCCCAGCGAGGCGCGGGCGTTCATGATGCGCGAGGACAGCCCGGCCGAGACCGACCAGGCGACGATCGCATCGGCGCCGGCGTTCTTCATGCGCAGCACATCGGGCGTCACGTCCGGCTGCGCGGGGTCGATCACGCCGGAATAGACGATGTCGAACCCGGCCTTGGTGAAGCTGGCCACCGAATCGTCGCGCGCCGAGGTGCCATAGCCGGTCGCGTCGGCGACGATGGCGACCTTCTTCGCCTTCACCACCTTCTGGCAGTAGTTGCGCACCGCGCCATCCCACTGCTCGTTCGACGGCGTGACGCGGAACGCGTTCGGGTATTTCACCGGATCGATCAGGCTGTTCACCACGCCGGCCACCAGCGACGGGGTCTTGGCGCGGGCCATGATCGGCGTGGTCGCCAGCAGCTCACCCGAGTTGGTGGGCCCCCAGATCGCATGCACCTTGTGGCGACTGATCACTTCCTGCGTGGCGTTCACCGCCTTGGTCGGGTCACCCTGGGTGTCGCGGGTGATGATCTCGATCATCCGCCCGTTGATCCCGCCCTTGGCGTTGATCTCCTCGGTCGCCCAGCGGACGCCGCGGTCGAAGCCCTGGCCCGGCGAGGACAGCGGCCCGGTCAGCGTCACCAGCCAGCCGATGCGGATCGGTTCGGCCTGCGCGCGCGCAACCCGGGGAAGACCGGCCGCGGCGGCGGCGGCGGCAGAGGACACGGCAAAGCCGCGGCGTGTCAGAGACATGACGTTTCCCTTGGCTGTTATGGGGACGAATTCGGGCGGCACCATACAGCCGCCGCCTTGTGGTGCAAGGCGGGTGGTACGGATCATTGTCAGCCCGCCCCCCCGGCGCCTATCGTGGCGGCAAACCAAAATCGCATCGGAGTAGACGCGCCATGGCCGTCAGCGTGAAGCAGATCCATCCCCTGTTCGTGGGCGAGGTCGGCGGGGTCGACCTGCGCCAGAAGCTGGACGCACCCACCGTGGCGGCGCTGCAGGCCGCGATCGACCGCCATGGCGTGCTGGTGTTCCACGGCCAGCACATCGACGACGACCAGCAGCAGGCGTTCAGCCGCAACTTCGGCGAGCTGGAAACCACCGTCCGCGCCTATCGCAAGGATTTCGTGCCGCGGCTGGATGTCCACATGGCCGACATCTCGAACCTGGACGAGAACAACAAGGTCCTGCCGCCGAACGACCGGCGGCGGCTGAACGCGCTGGGCAACCGGCTGTGGCATTCCGACAGCAGCTTCAAGCGGATCCCCGCCCGGTATTCCCTGCTCTCGGCCCGCATCATCCCGAGCTGGGGCGGCGAGACCCAGTTCGCCGACATGCGCGCCGCCTGGGATGCCCTGCCCGACCGGCTGAAGGCCCGGGTCGAGCGCATGGTCTGCGATCACACCCAGCTGTTCTCGCGCGCCCGCATCGGCTTCACCGACTGGGCCGAGGAGGAACGCGCCAGGATGGCCCCGGTGCCGCAGGTGATGGTGCGCACCCACCCCAATTCGGGCCGCAAGTCGCTGTTCCTGTCGTCGCATGCCGGGCGCATCCACGGCATGGAGGAGCCCGAGGCGCGCATGCTGCTGCTGGAGCTGAACGAGTTCGCCACGCAGCCGCAGTTTGTCCATACGCATGTATGGGCGGTGGGCGACCTGGTCATGTGGGACAATCGCTGCACCATGCACCGGGCGCGCGAATACGACGAAACCCAGGTGCGCGACATGCACCGCACCACCGTCTCGGACGGCGTGCCGACGGTGCCGCTGGACGTGACCGGCAAGGCGCCGGAAGCGGTGGTCGCCTAGATGGCGCGCGCCGCACCGGCCCGTCGGCCCGCCTGGCCGATCAAGGCCGGCGCGGCGCTGTTCCTGGCGCTGGTCCTGGCGCTGGTCCTGCTGCCCGGCATGGTGCTGGCCGCCTGCGCGCCCATCGCCTCGGCCACGCCCCGGATCTGGCGCGCCGCCGCCGGCGATCCCGCCGTGGCGGTGACCTTCCTCGGCCATGCCAGCTTCCTGATCGAGACCCCGTCCGGCGTGCGCGCCGTCACAGACTATGGCGGCGACTACGGCCCCGCCGACCCGCCCGACATCGTGACGATGAACCGGGCACATTCCATGCACAACACGCCCAGCCCCGACCCGCGCATCCGCCACGTCCTGCGCGGCTGGCGCGACGATGGCGGCCCGGCGCGGCACGACCTGGTGCTGCGCGACCTGCGCGTGACCAACCTGGCCACCAATATCCGCGGCTGGGGCGGCGAGACGATGGTCAACGGCAACTCGGTCTTCATGTTCGAAAGCGCGGGCCTGTGCCTGGCGCATCTGGGCCATCTGCATCACCTGCTGCTGCCGGCCGACCTCGACGCGCTCGGGCGGATCGACGTGCTGATGATCATGGTCGATGGCGGCTACTCGCTGGGCCATCGCGACGCGATGGAACTGATCGGGCAGATCCATCCGCGAATCGTGCTACCGATGCATTACTTCTCGCGCGAGAACCTGTTGCGCTTCCTGGCCCTGGCCCGGGAGAAATACCAGGTGGAAATCCACGACTCGCCGACCGTGGCGCTGGCGCGGGCAACGCTGCCGGGCGAGACCACCATCATCGCGCTGCCAGGCCATTGATGCGCGCCCTGCTGGCGGTCGCGCTGCTGCTGCTGCCCCGGCTGGCCCTGGCCGGCTGTGCCCCGATCGCCGCCGATGCCCCGCGCCTGTGGCATGCCGCGGGTGGCGAGGCGACGGTGACGATCACCTTCCTGGGCCATGCCAGCTTCGAGATCGTCTCGCCCGCCGGCGTGCGCATCGTCACCGACTACAACGGCTACAACATCCCCGCCGATCCGCCCGATATCGCGACGATGAACCACGCGCATTCCACCCACTACACCCTCTCACCCGACCCGCGCATCCGCCACGTGCTGCTCGGCTGGCGGCAGGACGGCGCGGTCCCATCCTTCGGCCTGCGGCTGCGCGATGTCAGGGTGACCAACCTGGCCACCAATATCCGCAACTGGGGCGGCGGGACCGAGGCCTATGGCAACTCGATCTTCGTGTTCGAGACGGCCGGGCTGTGCATCGCCCATC
>CAYZKM010000312.1:0-6040 GCA_964478525.1 uncultured Bifidobacterium sp. | reverse complement strand
GAACTGCGCCGGATGCTGGAGGAGCAACTGATTCCCCGCCTGCTGGCCCGGTCCGGCGCGCCCACCGCCATCCATCTGAAGCGTTTCCACACCTATGGCCTGGGCGAATCCCACATCGACCAGATCCTGACGGGGGTCGAGGATCTGGACCCCGATGGCGGCGTCAAGCTGGGCTTCCGCGCGCATTACCCGCAGATCGAGACCAAGCTGACCGTGCGCGGGCGCGATGGCGACGACATCGCCCGCAAGCTCGCGCCCGCCATGGCGGAGGTGAAGAAGCGCCTGGGCAACTTCATCTTTGCCGAGGACGACCAGACCCTGGAAGGCATCATCCTGGCCGAGCTGCTGCGCCAGAAGGCGACGCTGGCGACGGTGGAGACGTTTACCTCGGGCCTGATCTCCTCGCGCATCGGCGCCCTGCCGAACGCCGAGCAGGTGCTGCGGCGGGGGACGGTGGTGCGCGACTTCATGGAGCTGCATCCGGTGCTGGGCCTGGCGCAGGTCCACCTGGCCGACGACATGACCGAGGCGGCGACCGAGGCGGTGGCCGCCGCGGCGCGCGACAGGGCCGGCGCATCGCATGCGCTGGCGGTGCTGATCGAGATGGATCCCGGCCCGGACAAGTTCGACTGGGGTGGCACGGTGTGGATCGGCATCGCCGCCGAGGGCCGGGTGGAGTGCCGCCGGTCCCGCATCCTGGGCGGGCGCGAATGGGTGCGGCTGGGGGCGGGCGAATTGGCCATGGACTGCCTGCGCCGTTTCCTGTTGGGTCTGCCGGTCGTCGAGCGAATCGACTTCGAGAAGACCTGACGGGAGCCGTCCATGCCTGACCGGAGGTGCCGGCCATGAGCCGCCGCGAAATCGACTCGCCCTATGCCTGGTTCCGCCTGGTCGTCTCGCTGGTGCTGGCGACGCTGGGCGGGGTGGGCATGTGGTCGGTGGTGGTGTCCCTGCCCGCGGTGCAGGTGGGGTTCGGCGTCGCGCGCGGCGGGGCGTCGCTGCCGGCGACGCTGACGATGATCGGCTTCGGCGTCGGCGGCGTGCTGATGGGCAAGGTGTCGGACCGCGTGGGCGTGGTCGCGCCGGTGATCTTCGGGGCGTGCTGCCTGGGGCTGGGCTATGTCCTGGCGTCGATGGCGCCGTCGCTGACGCTGTTCGCCGTGGCGTATGGGCTGTTCGTGGGCATCGGCACCTCGGCCACCTTCGCGCCGCTGATCGCCGACATCTCGCACTGGTTCGAAAAGCGGCGCGGCATCGCGGTCGCGCTGTGCGCGTCGGGCAACTATATCGGCGGGGCGATCTGGCCGACGGTGATCGAGTATTTCATCCGCGAGTCCGGCTGGCGCGCGACCCATTTCGGCATCGGCGTGTTCTGCCTGGTCACGATGGTCCCGATCGCGCTGCTGCTGCGGTCACCCTCGCCGGTGCGGGCCTATGGGATCGCGCCGCCGTCGGGGCCGCGGATCGGCACGATGGGGCTGTCGCCGCGGGCGTTGCAGACGCTGCTGGCGGTGGCGGGGCTGAGCTGCTGTGTCGCGATGTCGATGCCGCAGGTCCATATCGTGGCGTATTGCGGCGACCTGGGATATGGCGTGGCACGCGGGGCGCAGATGCTGTCGCTGATGCTGGCGTTCGGCATCATCAGCCGCATCGGCTCGGGCCTGTTGGCCGACCGCATCGGCGGGTTCTGGACCCTGGTGATCGGGTCCGCCGCGCAGGGCACCGCGCTGTCGCTGTATCTGCTGACCGATGCGCTGATGCCGCTTTACGTGATCTCGGCCATGTTCGGGCTGTTCCAGGGCGGGCTGGTGCCGTCCTATGCGCTGGTGATCCGCGAATGCTTCCCCGCGTCCGAAGCCGGCAGCCGGGTCGGCTTCGTGATGATGATGACGCTGCTGGGCATGGCGCTGGGCGGGTGGATGTCGGGCGTGATCTACGACATGACCGGGTCGTACCAGGCGGCGTTCGCCAATGGCGTGGCGTGGAACGTGCTGAACCTGGTGATCGCGGTGTTCCTGCTGGCCCGCCGTGCCCGAACCGAGCGTTCCGGGCAGGTGGCGCCGGCCTGACGCATCCCGGCGCGGGGTTTACGCCTTCTTAACCGCTTTCGTGCTTGTGTCGGCCCGACACCGGTATGGGGCGAGACGATCGTGGACGATGTGGCACTCGATGGCGGCGACGGCCTGCGCCAGGCGCTCCGGTCGGAGCTTGCGCCGATGCTGGACGACATCAGGCGCTTCGTCGACCGGCGCATTTCGGAACTGAGCGCCGAGGTCCACGCCGCCGTGCAGATGGTGGATTTCAGCGAGGCCAACCTGTCGGGTCAGCTGGCACGCATCCATGACCAGATCGCGACCATGGTGGCGATGCCCGCCGCCGCGACCCGCAACAGCGGGATGGAGCTGGAGGCCGTGGTGCAGGCCACGGAGGCGGCCGCCAACACGATCATGGAGGCGGCCGAGGCGATTTCGGACTGGCTGCGCGACGGGCGGCGCGACCCCGATGCGATCGAGGTGATCGCCCAGCGTGTCAGCGCGATCTTCGAGGCCTGCACCTTCCAGGACGTGACCGGCCAGCGGATCAGGCGGGCCATCCAGCACCTGCAGCAGGTCGAAACCATGCTGAGCGACATGGTGCCGCCGGGTGCGAAGGCCGAACCGGTGGTGGTTGCCCCGGTGATCGAGGCGGCCCCGCCGACCGATCCGGACCTGCTGCAGGACGCGGTGGACGCCCTGTTCGCTTAAGGCGTCGCAACCGTCGCCGCTTCGGCGGCGATCGCGCGGTACTGCGCCACGGTGGCTCGCGGCTTCGATTCCGGCAGCAGCGGCTGCACGATGGCCTCGGCCTTGGCTAGCACCTCCTGGAACCGGGTCAGCAGCGCCTGGTCCGCCGCATCCGGGTGGGCGGCCTTCAGCGCGGCGACCTGCTGCGCGGTCTGGAAGATGAAGCCACGGCTGTCGTGATACTCGACCGTGTTGGCGACCTTCCCGCGCTCGATCGCGCCGTTGTATTCGCCCGCCGCCGTGGTCACGACATCCGAGCAAATCTTCAGCGTGTCGGGCACCGACGCGCGCAGGGCCTCGGGCGTCAGCGCCTTGGCCTTGGCGATCACCTGCATCACCGCCTGGTACTTGGCCTCGGTATCGGCGCTGTACGGCGTGGCGGTGGCGGCGGCTTCCAGACCCACCAGCTCGCGCTTGAAGGGCGGGAACTTATGCGCTTTCAGATACGGAGCCATGTCATCGTACAGCTCCCGCACCGGATGGCCGAAATGCGGCACCGCCATCCGCGCCTTTTTCGCCTGGATCAGCTCGTGCGCGATCGACAGGTGACCTTCCATCAGGTTCAGCCGGAACAGGAATTCCCGGTCTGCCGCGGTGATTTCGGTGGCTGGCGCGGGTGCCTGGGCGTACACCACGGGGGCGGGCAGGGCCGTGCAGGACAGGGCGGCCAGCAGGGCAAGGGCGAGGGTGCGATTGATCATTGGTAAAATCCACTCGGTTTTCGTATTGCGAGTCAGTTGCATTTCCACGGAGCGCGTGTCAAGCCGCTGCCGTGGCCCGGATGGCGGGCCGACCAACCGGACCAGGTCGATGGACGTCTACGGATTCAATGCCCCGCATCTGCCGATCGAATGGCTGACCGCGCTTGCGACCAGCGAACCCAGGCTGTGGGTCTATGGCTCGGACCTTGCGCACGGGATCATGCGCCTGGCCCATCTGCTGGGGGCGGCGGGGTTCATCGGCACGGTGCTGCCGCTGAACCTGATGCAGCTGGGCGTGCTGAAGGGCGGGGACCTGCGCCCGCTGCGCCTGGTGCTGGAGATCTCGTTCTGGGTGACGGTGGTCTCGGGCCTGCTGCTGTTCCTGTACGATCCGATCGGGATCGGGCTGCACACGATGTTCCTGCCCAAGCTCATCCTCGTCCTCATCGGCTTCCTCGCCGCCAAATGGCCGGTCGCTCGGCCCATCCCGCTGATCCGCCCGCGCTTCGCGATCAGTTCGCTGGTGATATGGTTCCTGGTGATGGGATGTTCCACCTGGAACCGGATCGAGCATCCGCGCAACCCAGGCGACGTGCTGAACCTGGAGGAAGGGCGGGACTGATACCGGCCCGCCCGCGGGGGCGGTTGCGGATTTGACAGCCGTCGGTTCGCTGTCAGCATCATCCGGTCACACGATCCGATGAGGCAAGCGATGAACGAGCCGACCGCCACCATGACGCTGGAACAGCGCATCCGACGCCTGGAGGATATCGAGGCGATCCGCAAGCTGCGAAACCGCTATCACGCCTGCCTGAACGAAAGCCGCTTCGACCAGACCCGCCCGCTGTTCACCGACGATGCCGTCGTCGAGCTTGGCTATCTCGCCCGCTACGAAGGGATCGACGCGATCGACCGTGGCTTCCGCGCGATGGGCGAACGCGACCGCTTCTTCATCAAGCAGTTCATCCATGGCCATGATGTCGAGGTGGACGGCGATGGCGGCACCGGCACATCCTATCTGGAAGCGCGCTATGGCCGCTTCGGCGTCAGCTATGTCGTCGCCGGCCGGTATGACGATGTGTATGCACGGGTGAATGGCGTCTGGAAGTTCAAGGCGATGATCGCCGAGCTGTTCTATACCGTGCCGAACGGGGTGGGCTGGACGGGGGACGAGATGCATTATCTGCGCCCCAAGGCCTGAACGGCCGCCGACCGTGCCCAGGCACGATCGGCGCGCTCCGGGTAAAATTCAGAACAGCCCTTCGATCTCCAGATCATCACGGAGATGGATCGATTCCGCGGCCGGCACGCGGGGCAGGCCCGGCATGGTCATGATGTCGCCGCAGATTGCCACCACGAAGCCCGCCCCGGCCGACAGCCGCACCTCTCGCACCGGCAGCGTGTGTCCGGTCGGCGCGCCCATCACGGTGGGATCGGCGGTGAAGCTGTATTGCGTTTTGGCGATACAGATCGGCACGTCGCGGAAGCCCGCATCCTCGAAGCTTTTCAGCCGCCGCGCCACCGCATCCGGCACCGCGATGTCGGCCGCGCGATAGATCTGCTGGGCGATGGTGCGGATTTTCTCGGCCAGCGGCAGCTCGATCGGATACAGCGGCCGGTACGCGGCGGTCCTGGCGTCGATCTGCTTCACCACGGCCTGCGCCAGCGCCTCGGCGCCCGCCCCGCCATGCGCCCAATGGGTGCAGGAAATCGCCTCGACGCCCATCGCAGCCATGGCCTCGCGGATCGCCTCGAACTCGGCATCTGTGTCGGATGTGAAATGGTTCACCGCCACCACCACCGGCAGGCCGAACTTGCGCAGGTTCTCGACATGGCGCTGCAGGTTGGCGGTGCCCGCGCGCACCGCCTCCACATTCTCGGGGCCCAGCGCGTTGCGCGCGACCCCGCCATGCATCTTCAGCGCGCGCACGGTCGCCACCACCACCGCGCAGGACGGCCGCAGGCCCGACATGCGGCACTTGATGTCCAGAAACTTCTCGCCGCCCAGGTCGGCGCCGAACCCGGCTTCGGTCACCACCACATCGGCCAGCTTCATGCCCAGCCGCGTCGCCATCACCGAGTTGCAGCCGTGCGCGATGTTGGCGAACGGCCCGCCATGCACGAAGGCGGGCGATCCTTCCAGCGTCTGCACCAGGTTGGGCGCCATCGCGTCCTTCAACAGCACCGACATCGCGCCATCGGCCTTGATGTCGGCCGCGGTCACGTTCTTCGCCTCGCGGGTCTGTGCCACGATCATCCGGCCCAGGCGCGACTGCAGGTCCTGCAACCCGTTGGCCAGGCAGAACACCGCCATGACCTCGGATGCGACGGTGATGTCGAACCCGTCCTCGCGCGGGAAGCCGTTGGCCACGCCGCCCAGGCTGCCGGCGATGCTGCGCAGCGCGCGGTCGTTCATGTCCAGGCAGCGGCGCCAGGAGATGCGGCGCGCATCGATGCCCAGCGGGTTGCCCCAGTAGATCGAGTTGTCGATCATCGCGGCCAGCAGGTTGTTGGCTGACGTGATGGCGTGGAAATCGCCGGTGAAGTGCAGGTTGA
>CAYZKM010000311.1:0-6044 GCA_964478525.1 uncultured Bifidobacterium sp. | reverse complement strand
GTTCACGCGGCAAGCGCCAGGGCGGGGCCGGGGCGGACTGTGTCGATTGCGGCGCCTGCGTCACCGCCTGCCCCACCGGCATCGACATCCGTGACGGCATCCAGCTGGAATGCATCAATTGCGGCCTGTGTATCGACGCCTGCAACCACGTGATGGCACGCACCGGGCGGCCCGCCTGGCTGATCACCTGGGACACGCTGGCCGACCAGAAGGCCAAGGCCGAAGGCACGCACGTCAAGTTCCGCCTGTTCCGCCCGCGTACCATCATCTACCTGACGGCCCTGACCGCCTGCGCCGTGGCGATGATCATCGCCCTGGCGCTGCGGCCCGAACTCGGCCTGTCGGTGCAGCACGACCGCGCCCCGCTGTTCGTCCGCCTGACCGACGGCTCGCTGCGCAACGGCTATGTGCTGAAGATCATCAACAAGGCACCGGTGCCGGTCACGTTCGAGCTGACCTCGGCCGGCCTGCTGGGCGCCATCCTGACCGAATCCGACGAAGGTCTCGGCCCGGCCGCCACGCTCGGCCTGCCGGTCAAGGCCGACAGCGTCGGCACCTTCCGGGTGTTCGTGACCGGTGAGCCCACCGGCCTGGTCGACGGGTCGCAGCGGATCGAGTTCCTGCTGCGCAACACCATGACCGGCGAGCACACGATCTACAACTCGGTCTTCATGGGACCGACGGGGGCAGCAAGGAAGTGACCGTCATGCGCAACCAACCCACGGCAAACTCGATCTGGCGCCTGTTCCCCTGGGCGATCGCGGCGGGGATGGGCGTGGTGGTCGCGGTGAACGGGGCGATGATCTATTCGGCTCTGGCCACTTTCCCCGGTTCGGCGGGCCGCGACGGCTTCGAACTGTCGAACCGCTACAACACCGTGCTGGCCCGCATGCAGGACCAGGCTCATCTGGGCTGGACCGTCACCGCCGCCGCCGATCCCCAGGGCCGGCCCGTGCTGACACTGACCGACGCCGCCGGCGCCCCGCTGATCGGGGCGATCATCGAAGGCACGGTCGACCGTCCGGTGGGCGAGGACCGCCAGGCCACCGTCGTCTTCGCCGAGAAGGCGGGCGCCCGCTATGTCGGCGACGTGACCCTGGACCTGGCCGGACAATGGGAGGTGATGTTCACCGCCCGCGCCAATGGCAAGACCCTGACGGCCACCCGCCGCATCATCGTCCCATGACCGTCGCCGCCCGGGTTTCCCTCTCGCCGCAACCGCATGGCGGGCGGGGCGAGGCGGATGCGCCGGGCGGCCCCGCGGCATCGCACCACGCGTGCGCCCATTGCGGGCAGCCCGCCCCGCGCGAGCGGCGCTTCTGCTGCACCGGCTGCGAGGCGGCGTTCGAGACGATCCAGACCCTGGGCCTGGGACGGTATTACGACCGCCGGGTGATGGACCCGTCCGCCCGCCCGCCGCGGCCGGAACACGCCACGGCCTGGGACCTGCGCCGCTATGTCGAGGACCGGCCCGACGGCGCCCACGAACTGACCGTCGCGGTAGACGGGCTGCAATGCGGCGCCTGCGTGTGGCTGATCGAATCCGTGCTGGCGCAGGACAGCGCGGTGGTCAGCGGGCGGATCAACATGACGTCCCGCCGGTTGAAGCTGGTCTGGCGCGGCGCGGCCGACGACGCGCAGGCGCTGCTGGAACGGATCGAGGCGCTGGGCTATCGCCTGGTGCCGTTCGACACGCGCGCCCTGGCCGCCATGCGAGACGAGACCGGGCGAGCGCTGGTACGTGCCCTGGCCGTGGCGGGTTTCGCCGCGATCAACGTCATGATGATGTCGATCGGCGTCTGGGCCGGCGAAGCCGCGGGCTGGCTGGACGGCATGGGCCCCGCCACGCGCGACCTGCTGCACTGGGTCTCGGCCCTGATCGCCATGCCCGCCATCGCCTACGCCGGCATGCCGTTCTTCCGCTCGGCCGCCGCCGCCCTGCGCCAGGGCCGCACCAACATGGATGTGCCGATCAGCGTCGGCGTCATCCTGGTGACGGGCATGAGCCTGTCGGAAAGCATCAGCCACGGGCCGCATACCTATTTCGACTCGGCGATCACCCTGCTGTTCTTCCTGCTGATCGGGCGCGTGCTGGACCACCGCGCGCGCGGACAGGCGCGGGCCACGGCCGAGCAGTTGCTGACCCTGCGCATGATCGAGGCCGCGGTGCTGCAGCCCGACGGCAGCACGGTCCGCCGCGCGCAGCAGGCCATCGGGCCGGGCGATCGCATCCTGGTGGGTCTTGGTGAGCGTATCGGTGTCGATGGCGTGGTGGAACGCGGGCAGTCGTCCCTGGACACCAGCCTGGTGACCGGGGAAAGCCTGCCGGTCCCGGTCGGGGCCGGCGCGGCGGTGTTCGCCGGCACGCTGAACCTGGGCGAACCGCTGGTGATCCGTGCCACCGCCACGGGCGGATCGACGCTGCTGGCCGAATGCGTCCGCCTGATCGAGGTGGCTGAGGCCCGCCGCTCCCGCTTCGTGGTGCTGGCCGACCGCGTGGCCCGCGCCTATGCGCCGACCGTTCACCTGGCCGCACTGCTGACGTTCCTGGCCTGGTATGGCGTCGTCGGGGTCCCGGCCAACGATGCGCTGCTGATCGCCGCCGCGGTGCTGATCATCACCTGCCCCTGTGCGCTGGCGCTCGCGGTGCCGGCGGTGCAGGTGATCGTGACCTCGGGCCTGTTCCGCCAGGGTGTGCTGCTGAAAAGCGCGACCGCGCTGGAACGCCTGGCCGAGGTCGATACCGTGGTGTTCGACAAGACCGGCACACTGACCGAGCCGGCCCTGGCCCTGGTGCGTGATGGCGTGGATGCGGACGCGCTGGGCTTCGCCGCGGCGATGGCGGTCAACAGCCGCCATCCGCTGGCGCGGTCTCTGGCCGGCGCGAGCGGTCCGGTGGCGGCGCGGGCGGATGTGATGGAGCATCCGGGGCAGGGGTTGTCGGCCGGCACCGACCGGCTGGGCAGCCGTGCCTTCTGCGGCATCGACGGGGCCTCGGGTGCCAGGCCCGAACTCTGGCTGGTGCGCGCGGGCCACGACCCGGTCTGCTTCACCTTCGATGAACGCCCGCGCCCCGACACCGCGGAAACCCTGGCCCACCTGCGCAGGGCAGGGCTGTCGGTGCGGCTGATCTCGGGCGACCACGCCGATTCGGTCCGCCGCCTGGCAGAGACCCTGGGCATCCAGGAGTGGCGCGCCGGCTGCACGCCCGTCGAGAAAGTGGCCGCGATCGAGGCGCTGGCTCGGCACGGGCATCGCGTGCTGATGGTGGGCGACGGGCTGAACGACGGGCCGTCGCTGGCCGCGGCGCATGTCTCGGCATCGCCGGCGACTGCGGCGGATGTCAGCCAGACCGTGGCGGATATCGTGTTCCAGGGCGCGTCGCTGGCCCCGGTTGGGCAGGTGCACGCCGGTGCGCAGCGCGCGCGGCGCGTGATGCGGCAGAACCTGGTGCTGGCGATCGGCTATAACGTGCTGATGGTGCCGCTGGCGGCGGCCGGCTTCGTCACGCCCTGGCTGGCGGCGGCGGCGATGTCGAGCTCGTCGATCCTGGTGATTGCCAACAGCTTCCGGGCGGGAAGGGTGCGATGACGGTCATTCTGTATCTGTTGGCGGCCAGCCTGTTCCTGGGCGGCGTGGCCCTGGTCGTGTTCATGATGTCGCTGCGGTCCGGCCAGTTCGAGGATCTGGAGGGGGCCGCCAACCGCATCCTGTTCGACGATGACGACCGCGACGGCGGACCGCCCGCTGTCAGGCCAGGGCCGCCGCGTACGCCGCCACCGTCGCGCTGAACCCCATCTCCAGCGCATCGGCGGTCAGTTCATGGCCGATCGAGGCCTCGGCCAGGAACGGTACCGCGTCCATCAGCGGCGGGATGTTCAGCAGGTTCAGGTCGTGCCCGGCATTGACCACCATGCCGAGCGCCTGCGCCGCGCGGGCGGTTTCTCCGATGGCTGCCAGGATGGGACCGTGCGAGCCGGTGCGAAAGGCGGCCGCATAGGCGCCTGTATAGATCTCGACGCCATCGGCGCCGGCTTGCCTGACCCGGGCGGGCACTGCCGGGTCAGGGTCGATGAACAGGATCACCCGGCAGCCCAGCGCCTTGATCGCCGCGATCGCCGGTTGCGCCAGGGCCATTTGCGCGGCGTCCAGCTTCCAGCCTTCCTCGGACGTGAACGCATCCGGTGCGTCGGGCACCAGCGTGCATTGCTCGGGCCTAGCATCGCGCAGGATGTCCATCAGGCGGTCGTCGGGATAGCCCTCGATATTGAACTCGATCGCCGGGCGGCGGGGGCGCATCAGCGTCCCCAGCACGGGCACGTCGCTGCCGCGGATATGGCGTTCGTCGGGGCGGGGATGCACGGTCAGGCCGGCGGCCCCGGACTCGAGCGCGATCCGGGCCAGGCGCGCCAGGTCCGGCACGCCGGTGCGGCGGGAGTTCCGCAGAAGGGCGACCTTGTTGAGATTGACGCTGAGGCGGGCCATGCGGGCGGTTTCCGATCCGGACGAGTGAAGCGGGGCGCAGCATGGCAAAGCCGGCGCGATCTGGCGAGGCGCCTGACAATCTGATGGTCTATCGCAACGTCAGTCCGATATGCTGGCCCCATCAATCGGCACCAAGCCGAACAGGGAGCCTGCCATGTCAATCAGCCGCCGCCGCGTGCTGGCCTCGGCCAGTGCCGCCACCGTCGCCCTTGCCGCGCCGCGCATCGTCGCCGCGCAGGGCAAGCGAGAGCTTCGCCATATCCCGCACGCCGACGTCGCCTCGCTGGATCCGGTCTGGACCACGGCCGACATCACCCGCAACCACGGCAACATGGTCTATGACCAGTTGTTCGGGTTCGACACCGGATACCAGCCGCATCCGCAGATGCTGGCCGGCTTCACCACCGGCAGCGATGGCCTGACCTGGGATCTGACCCTGCGCGAGGGGCTGAAGTTCCATGATGGCGAGAAGGTGCTGGCCAAGGATTGCGTCGCCAGCCTGATCCGCTGGACCAAACGCGACGCCTACGGCAGCGCGCTGGCGTTGCGCACGCACGAGATCAGCGCCGTGTCCGACACGGTGATCCGCGTGCGGTTGAAGACGCCCTTCGCGCTGCTGCCCGAGGCGCTGGCACAGCCCGCCTGCGTGATCATGCCCGAACGGCTGGCGCTGACCGATCCGAACAAGCAGGTCACCGATCCGACCGGCAGCGGACCGTTCCGGTTCCTGACCAACGAGCGTGTGTCGGGTTCCCGCGTCGCCTATGCGAAGTTCGATGGCTATGTCCCGCGGGGCGACGGCAAGGTCAGCTTCCTGTCCGGTCCGCGCGTCGTGCATTTCGATCGGGTCGTCTGGACCTATCAGCCCGACTCCGCCACCGCCGCGGCGGCGATGGCGAAGGGCGAATACGATTGGTGGGAAAACCCGCCCGCCGACCTGATGGAGCTGATCAGGCGCAGCAAGGACCTGAAGGTCGATGTGAAGAACACGATGGGCTCGATCGGGTGCATCCGGTTCAACCACCTGCTGGCGCCGTTCGACAATCCCGCGATCCGCCGGCTTGTCATGGCATGTGTCAACCAGAAGGAGTGCATGGAGGCGGTTTCGGGTGCCGACCAGAGCCTGTACAACACCAGGGTCGGCCTGTTCACGCCTGGCATGCCGATGGCCAACGACGCCGGCGTCGACGCGCTGGCCGAGCGGACGGATTTTGCGAAGGTGAAGCAGGACCTGGCGGCGGCGGGGTACAAGGGGGAACGTGTGGTCTTGATGGGCCCGTCCACCGTTCCGTCATTGCATGCGCAGTCGCAGGTGGTGGACGACCTGCTGCGGCGGATGGGCTTCAACCTGGACTACCAGTCGCTGGAATGGGGCACCGTGGTGCAGCGCCGCGCGAGCAAGGAGCCGCTGGACAAGGGTGGGTGGAATATTTTCATCACCAACCTTACCAGTCTGACGAACGTGTTCGTGCCCGCGCATATCGGCATCCGCGGCGGCCCGAGCGGCTGGTTCGGATGGCCGAACGTGCCAAAGCTTGAAGAGCTTCGCGAAGCCTGGC
>CAYZKM010000310.1:0-6134 GCA_964478525.1 uncultured Bifidobacterium sp. | reverse complement strand
ATCCTGCCCGGGCCGTTCCTGACCGACCGGTTGCGCAGCGGTGCGCTCGCGGCGTCGAAGCAGCGCAACGTGCCGGTGGACGAGATCCTGGCCGAACGCGCGGCCGGCACACCGACCGGGCGGGTCGGCGATCCCGCCGAATTCGGCGATGCCTGCGCCTTCCTGTGCTCGGCGAAGATCGGCTTCATCGTCGGCCACAACCTGCTGCTGGACGGCGGCAACTTCAACTCCTCGATCGCCTGATCACCATGGCGCGGATGGTGTGCGATCGCGCACCGTCCGCCACCTGATCGGACGTGACATTTCGGCGTCGTCGTTCCAGGATCGTGGCGTGAACATTCTGGCCCCGCCCAAGGCTCGCCTCAGCATCGAGATCGTGCACGATCTGGTGTGCCCCTGGTGCTATCTGGGTGTCAGGCGGCTGCTGCGCACGCTGCGGCGGCGGCCCGACATGGCGTTCGACCTGACCTGGCGGCCCTTCCTGCTGAACCCCGACATGCCGCGGCTGGGCATGGCGCGCCCCGACTATGTCGTACGCAAGTTCGGCGGCGAGGAACGGGCGCGGCGCCTGTACAACGCCATCGCCGAGACCGGGCGGGCCGAGGGCATCCTGTTCCGCTTCGACCGCATCCGCCGCGCCCCGTCCTCCATCGATGCCCACCGGCTGGTCCGCTACGCGGCGCGGTTCGGCCGCGCGGATTCGATGGTGGAAGCACTGTTCTCGGCCCATTTCACCGACGGGCACGACATCGGCGACCACAACGTGCTGCTGGCCATCGCGGTGGCGTGCGGGCTGGATTCGACGCATGTCAGCCGCTTCCTGCTGACGGACGAGGAATCCGAAGGCGTGCACGCCGACAATCTGCGGGCGCACCGGCTGGGCATCAACGGCGTGCCCTGCTTCGTGATCGAGGGGCGCCATGCCATCGCCGGCGCGCAGGAGCCCGAGGTGATCGAGCGGCTGCTGGACGTCGCCGCCGTGGACGCCGCCGGGTACTAGAGCATGATCACGCTGAGCGGAATCGTGGCAGCGTGTGAATCATGCGATCAAACAACGAGATAGCGCGCGCTGACCGGTTACGGTCAGCCGGAAAGCGCGCTAACGCATGATCACGCTGAGCGGAACCGTGGCAGCGTGTGAATCATGCGATCAAACAACGAGATAGAGCGCGCTGACCGGTTACGGTCAGCCGGAAAGCGCTCTAGATCGCCTCCTGGTCCACCACCACCGCTATCCCAGCACATCCCCGACCGGGCGCAGGATGTGCCGCAATTCCCCGGTGCGCTGGGTGACGCCGATGCGGTCCAGGAACTCCACGACCTGGATCGTCAGGTTGCGCCCGATCCCCGATGCCTGGTTGAAGGCCGCGGCGGTGAAGCCGCCTTCGTCGCTGCCGGTGGCCAGGGTTTCCGCCAGCAGACCGAGTTCGGCCACCGCCCGCGGCAGGAAGAACCGGTTCGGCGCGACGCGCAGCAGCAGCCCGAACCGTTCCAGCCGGATCAGTAGCGCCTCGGCCGCGTCGGGTTCCATCCCGAGATCGACGGCGAGCTCGCGCACGCGCGGCGGGCGGGTGGCGGCGGCTTCCAGCAGCGGGGCGATCTGTTCCCAGCTTGCCTGATCGGCGGCGGCCAGGCGCGGGCGATGCCCGGGCAGGCCCAGCACCGCATCCTGCCGCCGCACCGCGCCGGTGTTCAGCAGGTCCAGCAGGACCGCCTCGGCCACCTCTGCCGGCGCCGTCGTCGCCCCGGCGAGCAGCGCGGCCTTGGTCGGGCCGGGCAGGTCGGGGTGGCGGGTGTGCCACTCGCGCAGCCGGTTCACCAGCCACGCGGCGATGGCGGCCCGGGTCGCATCCGATACCAGGACCGGATGCCGCGCCCGCCCGATCCGCGTCGCGGCCAGGCCGTCCGCCAGGGTCTCGGCCACGGCCAGGTCGATATTGCGGGCCAGGGCGAAGCGCGCCAGGTCGACCCAGCCCTCGGCGGCCAGCAAGGCGGACAGCGCGGCGCGGGGATCGGTGTGCGCCAGCGCGAGCAGAGAGGCCTGCCGTGCATCTCGGCGCACCCGCCGTTCGGGCGGGAACGGATCGACGATGGCGCCACCGGCAACCACCCGGCCCGATGCGGTGTCGCGCAGCACGACGCGGTCGCCGGCCAGGATGGCGGCCGAGCGCTGCAGCGACAGGGTGACGAAGCCCTCGGCATCGGAGGGCAGGTCGTGCCCGGTGGCGATCAGCACGCGTCCCATGATCGACGCCGCGCCGAGATGGGCGTGCACCCGGCCGCCATGCTTCAGGGCGCGGTCGGATGTGGCGCGGACGATCAGGTCGGCCCGCTGCGTCGGGGCGTGCAGATGCGGCGCCACCACCCAGTCGCCGCGATGCAGGCGGGCGCGTTCCACATGCGCCCCGGCCAGGGCCAGCGCGCAGCGGTCGCCGGCGGTCGCTTCATGGTGCTTCTGGATGCCGCCCACCCGCACCGCGAGGCGGGACGGTGACACCGCCAGCCGATCGCCGATCGCGACCTGCCCGGCGGCGACCGAGCCGGTGACCACCAGGCCGGTGCCCGCGACGACGAACACCCGATCCACGGCCAGGCGGAAGCCGCCCGCGGCCGAGCGGGGCTGCCAGGTGGCGGCTTTGGCGCGCAGGAAGTCGCGCAGGGCGTCGATGCCCTGGCCAGTCTGGCTGGACACTGGCAGGATCGGCGCCTCGGCATAGCCGGCGCGGGCCAGCATGGCGCGCACCGTGTCGCATACGGCCGCGATCCTCTCGGCGTCCACCCGGTCGGTCTTGGTGACGATCGCGGTGATGTCCTCGATCCCGGTCAGGCGCAGGATGGCCAGGTGCTCGCTGGTCTGCGGCATCGGCCCGTCATCGGCGGCGACCACCAGCAGCACGCTGTCCACCGACAGCACGCCGGCCAGCATGTTGGTCAGGAACCGCTCGTGCCCTGGCACGTCGACGAAGCCCATCGTCCCGCCGCCGGGCAGTTCGGCATGGGCGAAGCCGAGGTCGATCGTCATGCCGCGCTGCTTCTCGTCGGGCAGGCGATCGGTCTCGATGCCCGTCAGCGCACGGATCAGCGAGGTCTTTCCGTGGTCGACATGGCCAGCCATGGCAATGATCATGGGGCGGATCAGGAGCATGGGCGGCGGGCAAAGACAACAGGGTGGCCGGCCGCGCGCCGGCGCGGTACGATCAGGATGGCGCGGGCATGATGGCGCAGGGGCTTGCGAACGAGGGTCGGCACATGAGGGTATTTCTGGTCACCGGCGCGGCCAGCGGGATCGGGGCGGCGGTGTGCCGGGCGCTGGCCGGCCCGGACACGGCGTTCCTGGTGCACACCCGCCGCAATCAGGACGGCGCCCGCCGTGTGGCCGCGGAACTGCGCGCGGCCGGCGCGCGGGCCGAGACGATGCTGGGCGACCTTGCGGACCCCGCCGTGGCCGCCGGGATCGTTGCCGCGGCGACAGGCGCGTTCGGCCGGCTGGACGTGGTGGTGGCGAATGCCGGCTTTGCCGACCGTACCCCGCTCGCCGAGCTGACCGATGCGGCGATGACCGCCTCGGTGGAGGCGATCCAGAACGGGTTTTTCCGCCTGGCCCGCGCTGCCCTGCCGCATCTGTGTGCCGGGCGGGATGCGCGGATCGTCGCGGTGTCCAGCTTCGTGGCCCATAGTTTCCGGACCGATATCGCGACGTTCCCGGCCTCGGCCGCCGCCAAGGCGGGGCTGGAGGCGCTGGTCCGCGCCCTGGCGGTCGAGCTGGGATCGGCCGGGGTGACGGTGAACGCGGTGGTGCCCGGGTTCATCCGCAAGGACCAGGGCGCGCATCGGGCGATCGACCCGGCGGCCCTGGCCGCGCAGGCAGCGCGAATCCCGGTGGGGCGCATCGGCGAGCCGGCGGATGTGGCGGCGGCGGTGGCGTTCCTGGCCTCACCGGCGGCCGGCTACATCACCGGCCAGGCGCTGCACGTCGATGGCGGGCTGGTGATCCCGGCCTGACCCCGGGCTTCAGTCCGCCAGCGCACCCATCCGCGCGGCCTGGGTCGCCAGGTCGGGGTGGGAGAGCAGGAATTCGGCCAGGCTCTGTTCGATGCGGCGGCGCATGTCCGGTGTGACATGGCGCCAGTCCACCGCCGGGCGGACGACCACGACGACGGGCGAGAAGCGCGACCCGGTCAGGCTGGTCCGTGCCATGTGCATCCGCATGCCCATGCCGAGGCTGATCGGTTCGCCATCGACCCACACGCCGGCGGCGGCAAGGTCCAGCGGTTCCGAGGCCTTGATCATGCGCCAGACCGGCGGGGCCCCATTGGTGCCGACCAGCGAGGCCTCGACGGTTTCCTCGGCGTTGGCCGGGCGGCTGAGCCGGCGGCGTTCCGCCACCACCGGGCCGGCCGTGCTGCGGGCGGGGAACACGGCGACCGTGATGTCGAAGACCGAGATGCCGCAGACCACCTGGCTGGTGACGCGGCGGATACCGGGAATGCTGGTATCGGTCGGTGGCCCGGATTCGCAGCCCAGGCCGGGGACCAGCGGCCTGGCGGCGGCGATCTGCGACGCGCCGGCGCGATCCAGGCCCATCGCCACGCCGGGGCTGAGCAGGGCCACCACCGCCACGCCCGCCGCCGCGGCCCAGGCCATGCCGACCGGACCCGGCACCGGGGCGGGCACCGGCATCGGGCGGCGCTGCTCGATGATGTCCTGGCGGAAGGGCAGGCCGATCACGATCAGGATCAGGATGACGACCGAGAAGAAGATCCAGCCATAGATGACATGGTCGGCGGCACCGGCCTCGGCGCTGCCCAGCACATGGCCCAGCACGACGATGCCCAGGGCGCGGAAGCCGTTGGCGATCACCGGCACCACGATCGACACCGCGATGAAGACCCCGCGGCGCAGCGGCGTGCGGTACATCACCAGCGCATACAGGACGCCGAAGGCGATCGAGGCGATCAGGAAGCGCAGCCCGGCGCAGGCCTCGGCCACATAGAACGTGCCTTCGGGAATCTCGATCGTGTAGCCGTCGATGTAGGCGGGGATGCCCAGGATGTCGACGCCGTGGCGGATGAAGACCGCGGTGATGTCCTGCAGTTTGGGTGTCAGGAATTCCCCGAACGGCACCAGGAAATACAGGTACAGCAGCGGGCCGGACACCGCCCACCACAGGCGCCAGCCCAGCACCGCCAGGAACAGCAGCTGGGCCAGCGTCACCACCATCAGCTGGCGGCCTTCCATGATCCCCAGCCGTTCCGCCACCAGCCACAGCGCCGCGACCGGCAGCCCGGCCAGGGCGACCAGCGGGACCGGCCGAGCGACCAGGCCGACCAGCGTGTCCTTGCGGTCCCAGATCAGGTAGGCGGTGATCGGGATGATCAGGAAGCAGTGGTTGTAGGCGGTGGAGCTTTCCCAGGTGCCGACCGCGCTGACGATTTCCCGCCAGAAGATCGCGCCCAGGGCGACCAGCCCGACGGCCAGCGCGATCGCATGGCCGGCCATGCCGAACAGCGGCGGCGCGGCGGCGGTCCGGGTTTCCGCCGGTGTGGGCGCGTTCACGGGCGCGTTCAGGGGCGCATTCACGGGCGCACCGGGCGGCGGCAGGGGAGAAAGGCGGTCATGACGTTTCCCGGTTCTGTTCTGTCAGGTCCGGCCAGGGGCCAGTGAAGCCGCGACCGCGGCGGGGTGCAGTATATCATCGAAGCGGCTGAGGCGGGCCGACCAGTCATAATCCGTCACAACACGATGGCGTGCTGCCGCGCCGATCGCAGCGGCCCCGGTGCCGGTGGCCATCTCGCAGCACGCGGCGGCGAAGCGATCGGGGTCGTCGGCCAGGATCAGGTCCCGGCCCGGCACCGCCTCGATCCCTTCCAGCGCGCCCGAGGTCACGATCACCGGGCGGCCCATCGACATCGCCTCCAGCACCTTGTTCTGGATGCCGCGGGCGATGCGCATCGGCGCCACCCCGGCGGTGGCATGGGCGACATAGGGGCGGACATCGGGCACCCGCCCGGTGACGACGATGCCCGGCGTCTGCGCCAGGGCCTGCACGGCGGGGCTCGGGCTGTTGCCGACGATATAGAAGCGGGCATCGGGCAAGGTGCGGCGGATGACCGGCAGGATCGCCTCGGCGAACC
>CAYZKM010000309.1:0-6140 GCA_964478525.1 uncultured Bifidobacterium sp. | reverse complement strand
ATCCGCGCGGAATACGTCGCCCCCGAGGTCAACAACGCCAACAAGCGCGCCTGGGGCGACATGTCCACCGGCGGCAGCCGCGGCATCCGGGCCTCGGTCGACTACGTGCGCAAGGGCGGGGCCGCGGCGCGCGCGATGCTGATCCAGGCGGCCGCCAGGCAATGGGGCGTACCCGCCACGGACTGCACCGCCGCGCTGTCGGTGATCACCCACAAGCCGACCGGACGCACCCTGCGCTATGGCCAGGTGGCGGCCGAGGCGGCGAAGCTGCCGGTGCCGGCTGATGTGGCGGTGAAGTCGCCGGCGCAATGGACGCTGATCGGGCGCGGCGTGAAGCGGCTGGACACGGTCGACAAGCTGTCCGGCAAGCAGGTCTTCGCCATCGACGTGCAGCTGCCTGACATGCTGAATGCCTCGATCGCGCAATGCCCGGTATTCGGGGGCAAGCTGAAATCCTTCGATGCCGACAAGATCAAGGCGATGCCCGGCGTGCGCCACGTGCTGGCGGTGGGCGATGACGCCGTCGCCGTGGTGGCCGACAAATGGTACCAGGCGAACACCGCGCTGAAGGCACTGCCGATCGTCTGGGACGAAGGCAAGAACGGCACCGTCGACAGCCGCCAGATCGACGCCTTCCTCAAGGAAGGTCTCGACGCCCGGGAAGCCGCGCTCGGCCAGAAGCAGGGCGACGTCGCGGCGGGCCTGGCCGGGGCGGCGAAGACCGTGACCGCGGTCTATGGCCAGCCGTTCCAGAACCACGCGACGCTGGAGCCGATGAACTGCACGGCGAAATTCGCCGCCGGCAAGGTGGAGGTCTGGGTCGCCAGTCAGAACGGCGATGCCACCCTGGCCGCCGCGGCCGAGGCGGGCGGCGTGAAACTGTCGGATGTGAAGGTGAACAAGCTGCATCTGGGCGGCGGGTTCGGCCGGCGCGGCCAGCAGGACTATACGCGCCAGGCGGTGCTGATCGCGAAGCAGATCCCCGGCAGGCCGGTCAAGCTGATCTGGTCGCGTGAGGAGGACATGCAGCACGGCTATTACCGCCCGATCCAGCAGGCGAAGCTGACCGCCGGGCTCGACAAGGACGGCAATGTCACCACGCTGCACGCGCGGCTGTCCGGCCAGTCGATCCTGGCCTACCTGGCACCGTCACGCATGACCAACGGGGTGGACCAGATCTCGTTCCAGGGCTGGCTGCCCGAAGAGTTCGGCTATATGGGCATCCCCAACCTGCTGATCGAACAGGCGGTGCGCAACACCCATGTCCCGGTCGGGTTCTGGCGCGGGGTGAACCACAACCAGAACGCCGTGTTCATGGAGTGCTTCATCGACGAGATCGCCCACGCCACCGGCAAGGACCCGCTGGACCTGCGCCGCACGCTGCTGGCCAGAAGCCCCAAGCACCTCGCCGTGCTGAACGCGGCGGCCGAGCGGGCGGGGTGGGGAAACCCGCTGCCGAAAGGGGTGTATCGCGGCATCTGCCAGAATTGTGGCTTCGGCGCCTATACTGCGGCGGTGGCCGAGGTGTCGGTGACCCCGAAGGGGGAGCTGACGATCCACCGCATCGTGGCGGCGACCGACCCGGGCTATGCCGTGAACCCCGACCAGATCGCCGCGCAGGTCGAAGGCAGCTTCGTCTACGGCCTGTCGGCGCTGTTCAGCAGCGAGATCACGATCGAGAACGGCCGCGTGGCACAGTCCAACTTCGACACCTACCCGGTGATGCGCCTGGCGCAGATGCCGAAGGTGGAGACGGTCCTGGTGCCGTCGGGCGGGTTCTGGGGCGGTGTCGGCGAACCCACCATCGCGGTCGCCGCGCCCGCCGTGCTGAACGCGATCTTCGCCGCCACCGGCAAGCGCATCCGCGCGCTGCCGCTGACGCATCACGACCTCAGCCACACGTGATGGCGGCGCGGACGGTGGTGCTGGGCGGGGCGATGGCGATCCTGGCCGCCGCCGGCCCGCCCCCGGCTTCGCCCCCGCCGCCGGGCGCGTCGAGCTGCTCCGGCTGCCATGGCGGCGCCGCACCGCTGCCCGCGATCGCCGGACAGCCGCGGGCAACGCTGGCGGCGGCACTGGATGCGTTCCGCTCGGGCGAGCGGCATGGGACGGTGATGAACCGCCTGGCGAAGGGCTTCACCAAGGCCGAGTCGGACGCGATCGCGGCCTGGTGGTCGGGCCAGGGGCAATGACGCGGGCGCGGACCATCGCCCTGCGCCGGCGGGAGGTTCTCGGCGGTGCGCTCGCCGCCCCCTTCCTCGGGCGCGCCGCCACGGCACAGGCAGCGGCCCGCGTCGTCGTCATCGGCGGCGGGTTCGGCGGGGCGACCGCCGCGCGCTTCCTCCGCCGCCATGCCCCCGGCCTCGACGTCACCCTGGTCGAGGCCAACCCGATCTTCACCGCCTGCCCCTTCTCCAACGCCGTGATCGCCGGCCTGCGCGGGATCGAGGCGCAGCGCTTCGGCTATGACGCGCTCCGCGCCGAGGGCGTGCGCGTCATCCACCAGGGCGCCACCACGGTCGACGGCGCCGCCCGCCGCGTCAGCCTGGCCGATGCCTCGACCCTGGCCTATGACCGGCTGATCCTCTCGCCCGGTATCGACTTCGTCTGGGGCGGCCTGCCCGGCTATGACGAGCAGGCCGCCGACCGCATGCCCCATGCCTGGAAGGCCGGGGCGCAGACGGTGCTGCTGCGCCGCCAGCTCGACGCGATGGCGGATGGCGGCGTGGTCGCGATGGCCGTCCCGCCCAACCCGTATCGCTGCCCGCCCGGCCCCTATGAGCGGGCCAGCCTGGTCGCCTGGTACCTCAAGACCCGCAAGCCCCGCTCGAAGCTGATCGTGCTGGATGCCAAGGACCAGTTCTCGAAGCAGCGCCTGTTCCAGGATGGCTGGGCGCGGCTGTATCCTGGCCTGCTGGAATGGGTCTCGCTGTCGAATGGCGGCAAGGTCACCGCGGTCGATCCCGCCGCCATGACCCTGACCACCGAGTTCGCCACCGTCGCCGCGCAGGTCGTCACCGTCATCCCCCCGCAGCGCGCCGGGCTGATCGCCACCGCCGCGGGGGTGGCCGACCGCTCCGGCTGGTGCCCGATCGATCCGGTGACGTTCGAATCCCGCCTGGTACCCGCCATCCATGTCATCGGCGATGCCGCCATCGCCGGCGCCATGCCGAAATCCGCCTTCGCCGCCAATGCCCAGGCCAAGGTCTGCGCGCTGGCCGTCGCCCGCCTGCTGGACGGGGCCACCCCCGATGTGCCGCGGCTGATCAACACCTGCTACAGCCTGCTGACCCCCGAGGAGGCGATCTCGGTCGCCGGGGTCTACCAGCCCGAGAACGGCGTGCTGGCCGACATCAAGGGCGCCGGCGGCACCACCCCGCCCGACGCCCCCCTGGCGGACCGCGAGGCCGAGGCGCGCTATGCCGAGGCCTGGTTCCGCACCATCACGGCCGAGAGTTTCGGATGATCCGGCCCGCCGTCATCGCGCTTCTGCTGGCCGCCCCGGCGCATGCCGCCGCGCCGCTGACCGACAGCCCGGGCGATGCGGCCCGCGGACGCGCCATCGTGCAGGACCGGGCGCTGTCCGCCTGCCTGCTGTGCCATGCCGGCCCGTTCCCGGCCCCGCATCTGCAGGGCTCGATCGGCCCCAGCCTGGCCGGCGTCGGCGCCCGCCTGCCGCCCGAGACCCTGCGCGAGCGGCTGATCGATCCCCGGCGGTTCAACCCGGACACCGTCATGCCGCCCTATTTCGCCACCACCGCCCTGACCCGCGTCGCCGCCCCACTGGTGGGCAAGCCGATCCTGTCGGCGCAACAGATCGAGGACGTAGTCGCCTTCCTGGCCACGCTGCGCGCCCCATGATGCTGCCGCGCCGCCGCTTCGTCCTGGCCTCGGCCGCCGCCCTCGCCCTGCCCGCACCCGCCCTCGCCACCCCGGCCGAGGTCACGGCCCTGATCCGCGCCTTCGCCGCCGGCGCGCCGCTGGCCGAGGGCAAGGTCTCGCTGGACCTGCCGGTGCTGGTGGAGAACGGCAACGTCGTCGCGATGACCGTCAGCGTCGACGCCCTGCCCGGATCGGTGCGGCAGATCGCGGTGTTCGCCGATGGCAACCCGCTGCCCGAGGTGATGCGCCTGCGCTTCGGCCCCGCCGCCGGCATCCCGCGTGTCAGCACCCGCATCCGCCTGGCCACGTCGCAGACCGTCACCGCGATCGCCCGCCTGGCCGACGGATCATGCTGGCACGACCGGGTGGAGCTGCTGGTCACCCTGGCCGCGTGCATCGAGTAGGAAGCCCCGATGGTCCGCGTCCTGATCAACGTTCCCAAACAGGTGGCGGCCGGCGAGCCCTTCGAGGTCAAGCTGCTGATCTCCCACCCGATGGAAAGCGGGCAGCGGCGCGATGCGATGGGCCAGGCGATTCCGCGCGAGATCATCCATACGTTGGTATGCACACTGAACGGGGAGACCGTGATCGAGGCCGGCTTCTTCCCCGCCATCTCGGCCAATCCGTTCCTGTCCTTCTCGGCCGTCGCGCATGCGAGCGGAGAGATGGTCATCCGCTTCACCGATGATCTCGGTGCGACGCAGGCCGAAACCGTGCCGATCCGCGTGTCATGACGCGGCGTCTGCTGCTGGTGCTGGCCGCGCTGGCGCTGCTGGGGGCCGCGAAGCGGTCCGGCTATGACGATGCCAGCCCGCAGACCCGCGCGATGCAGGACGACGACACGGCCAATCCCGGCTTCCTGTGGGTCCGGCAGGGCGAGGCGCTGTGGTCCGCCCCCGCCGGCCCGTCCGGGCGTTCCTGCGCGTCCTGCCATGGCGAGCCCGCCGCGATGCGGGGCGTGGCCGCGCGCTACCCGGCCTATGACCCGAAACTCGGCCGCCCCATCAGCCTCGATGGCCGCATCCGCCAGTGCCAGACCCGGCGGCAGGGCGTTGCGGGCGCGGACGCGGACAGCGAGACGATGCTGGCGCTGACCGCGCTGGTCGGGCTGCAATCCCGCGGCATGCCGGTCGCCGTGGATGGCGATGGCCCGGCGCGTCCCTTCCTGGATGCCGGCAAGCGGCTGTTCGATACGCGGATGGGCCAGCTCAACCTGTCCTGCGCGCAGTGCCATGACACCTTGGCCGGGCAGCGCCTGGCCGGCAGCGTCATCCCCGGCGGCTACCCGAACGGCCATCCCGCGTACCGGCTGGAATGGCAGGGCATGGGCTCGTTGCAGCGGCGCCTGCGCAACTGCCTGACCGGGGTGCGCGCCGAACCCTTCCCGCCGGACTCGACCGAGCTGGACAGCCTGATGCTGTATCTGGGCTGGCGTGCCAACGGCCTGGCGGTGGAAGTCCCGGGCGTGCGGCCCTGACGCCTGCTACTCCCGCCCCCGACGCGCGCCTTGGGTGACGAAATAGCAGTTGCCGGCGCTGCACAAACTTGCGACCAAGCCGCCACCAGAAAAATGGTCAGGCAGGCAGGCGGACCGTGTCCGCCGCCGTATGGCTGCCTGACTGGCGTCATGTCATCAGGGATGCGCACCGGGCGCATCCGACCAGGAGCAGTCATCGTGGATCGTCGCAAGCTTATCCGTACCGCCGGCATCGGCGCCGCCGCCGCACTGGCCACCGCCCCGCTGGCCGCCCCCGCCATCGCGGATTCCGACAAACTGCCCGAGGTGAAATGGCGCCTGACCTCCAGCTTTCCGAAAAGCCTGGACACGATCTATGGCGCCGGCGAATTCTTCGCCAAGCGGGTCGCCGTGCTGACCGAGAACCGCTTCCAGATCCGCGTCTTCGCGGCCGGCGAGATCGTCCCCGGCCTGCAGGCCCTGGATGCCGTCCAGAACGCCACCGTCGAAGCCGCCCACAGCTCGGCCTACTACTACGTGGGCAAGGACCCGACCTTCGCGTTCGAAACCGCGATGCCGTTCGGCCTGAACACCCGCCAGCACAATGCCTGGTTCCTGCAGGGCGGCGGGCGTGAGCTGATGCAGGACTTCTACAAGGACTACAATGTCGCGTCCTTCCTGATCGGGCACACCGGCGCGCAGATGGGCGGCTGGTACCGCCGCGAGATCAAGACCCCCGATGACCTGAAGGGCCTGAAGATGCGCATCGCCGGCCTGGCCGGGCAGGTGCTGGCGAAGCTGG
>CAYZKM010000308.1:0-6160 GCA_964478525.1 uncultured Bifidobacterium sp. | reverse complement strand
GCGCTTGAACCAGAGATGGGTGTCGTTGTCCCAGGTGAAGCCGATGCCGCCATGGATCTGCACCGCGTGAATGGCGGTCTGTGTATACGTCTCGCTCGCCGCCGCCTTCGCCAGCGACGCGGTCGCCTGCAGGTCGTCGTCACCGTCATCCAGCGCGGCAGCCGCGTAGTATGCGGCGGACTTCGCCAGTTCCACGTCCAGCAGCATGTCCGCCGCCTTGTGCTTCATCGACTGAAACGACGCGATGGGCCGGCCGAACTGCACGCGCAGCATGGAATAGGCCAGCGCATCCTCGCGCAGCCGTTCCGCCCCGCCAACCATTTCGTTGGCCAGGCAGACCGTCGCCTCGGTCATGGTGCGGGCGAACGGCCCCGCCGCGGCCCCGGTTTCACCCAGCAGGGTGGCCTGCACGCCGTCGAAGGTCAGACGCGCCAGCTTGCGCGTGGGGTCCATGGTCTTCAGCGGGCGCTTCGTCAGGCCCGCGGCATCGCCCCGCACCACGAACAGCGACAGCCCCACATCCCCCCGCGATCCCGGCGCTCGGCCCAGCACGATGATCACATCCGCGGTCGCGCCGTCGATCACGAAGCTCTTGTGTCCGTCCAGGCGATAGCCATCACCCGAGGGAACCGCCAGCAGGGTGGTCGCCGAACCTTCCCAGCTTCCGCCATCCTCGACGCTGGCCAGGGTCGCCACGGTGTCACCCGCGGCGATCCCAGGCAGCAGCGCCTGCTTGTCGGCCTCGGTCCCGCCGTTCAGGATTGCCCCGGTCGCCAGCACGGCGGTCGAGAAATACGGCGCGCACAGCAGCGTCCGTCCCATCTCCTCCAGCACGATGCACTGCTCGCCAAAGCCGAAGCCATGGCCGCCATAGGCTTCCGGAATGCGCACCGCGGTCAGGCCCATGTCGGCGTTGATCCGGCGCCAGCCATCCCGTTCCCATCCCGCATCGGTCTCCATCAGCCGCCGCACTTCCTTGGTCGGCGACTGTTCCGCCAGATAGCGGCGAAGGTTGGACCGGAACTCTTCCTGCTCACTCGAAAAACTGAACTTCATGGATCATCCCCTCTGCCGGACATTATAAAGCCAATCCCCGACAGGCCAAAAGACAGGAGCCGGCCAGGCCGTCCTACCGTCCGTGGAAGACGGGCTTGCGCTTCTCGATGAAGGACCGGGTCGCTTCCTGGAAATCCTCGCTGTTCTCGGCCTCGCGCTGCATGGCGTCGATCCGCGCCTCGTCGCGCTGCGACCGCTCCAGGCCAAGCTGGTTGATGAAGTATTTCGACGCCCGCATCGACAGCGGTGCATTCGCCGCCAGCGTTTCCGCATAGGCAACCGTCATCGCCTCCAGCTCCTCGGCGTCCACCACGCGGTTGATCAGGCCGATGCGCAGCGCCTCGTCGGCCTTCAGCCGCCGCGCCGAGAACATGATGTCCTTGGCGATCGACGGGCCAACCAGGTCGACCAGCTGCTTCAGGCCTTCCGGCGCATAGGCGATGCCGCGCACGGCTGCCGGCACGCTGAACTGCGAGTCCGATGACGCAAAGCGCATATCGGCGTTCAGCGCCATGCCAAGCCCGCCGCCGAGACAATACCCGTAGATCATCGCGATCAGCGGCTTCTCCAGGTCGATCAGCTTGCGGCGCAGCTTGCCCGGCGCCTCGCGCGCCAGCCGCGCGGTTTCGGCATCGGCGCGGGTCTTGTCGAAGCTTTTTATGTCGCCGCCCGAAATGAACGCCTTGCGGCCGGACCCGCGCATGACCACCACCTTGATGGCCGGGTCGGCCTCATACGCCTCGACGACCTTCAGCGCGTCCTCGGCCATCCCGGGCGACAGGGCGTTCAGCTTGGTGGGATTGTCCCAGATCAACCAGCCGATGGGGCCGGTGGTTTGCGCGGCGACCAGTCCGGATGTCAGGTTCATGGCTGTGCGTTGCCTTGTGCTGGAAGAGGCTGGAAGGAAGGGACGCGCGCGCGAGGCGGCTTTCCCTGGATACGGCGGCCCCTGGATACGGCGGCTTGGCCGGGTTTTCAATCGCCGCCGCCGCCCGGCGCCGGCGCATGGGGCCGCACCGCGTCCAGCAACGCCGCGGTCGGCGCCAGCCGAGGCCCCTCGGGTTCCTGCGCCGGCGGGACAATATGCACGCCCCACCCCGGCAATGTGCGCAGCGATTGCTGCGCGACCGGATGCTCCAGCAGCGGCTGGTTCAACGACGGCGCCACGATCACCGGCGTGCGCCGCCCGATCGCCTCGGCCGCGACCGACAGGGCAAGGCTGTCGGCGATGCCATGCGCCAGCTTGTTCAAGGAGTTGAAACTGCACGGCGCGAACAGGACCACGCCCAGCGGCGGGCGCGGCCGGATCGCCGGATCGAAATACGACTCGACCACCTGCGCGCCGGCCACGTCCGCAAGCTCCCGCGCCGCCACGACGCGGGCAGCGTTCGGTGTCGGGATGCACATCACCTGGCGAAATCCCAGCCCCACCAGGCCGCGCAGGATTTCGGGGCAGCGGGCGGCGGTGGTCGTGCCGCTCAGCAGCAGATAGGCGACCTCGAACTTCTTGTCATCGATGCGACCCATGGGCGTGGTCCTCCTGTCCGCCAGGTTACCAGCCCCGGTCGCCGCGCGCCTATCCGCCGAGGGCGATCTGCCGCCCGGCCAGGCGGGATGCCTCGGCCGCGAAGGCCATGCGATGGCTCTCGACCGAGCGCTCCAGCGACGTCAGCGCCGTCGGCGCGGTGCCATGGCGCATCCGGTCCTGCACACGGCGGATGAAATCGGCCATCATCGCGTCGTCCCCGCCGCCGTGATACCCGTCGCTGTGCAGCGTCAGCTGGCTGGTCCGCACGTCGTTGATGCGGAAATCCGACAGCGTGATCTCGTTGGCATAGAAATCACCCACGATCTCTCCATGGCTGCCCATCAGGTGGATCGTGCGCGTCGCCTCCCGCGTGAAGGCGCTGACATTCATCGTCGCGTCCACGCCGTTGGTGAAGCGCAGGCTGACCACCTGGTGATCGGCCACGTCGTTGTCGCATGCATAGACGCAGCGCCCATACGGGCCTTCGTGCAGGGCCATCGCGATGCCCTCGGCCGAGGTATCCAGCGACACCACATTATGCGGCCAGCGATTATCGGGCGGGAATTTCTCAAGATAGATGCGTTGCGCCGAGTAGGGACAGCTCCGCTCCACCACGCAGCCCTGGTCGCAGCGATCCGTCGCGCCGTCGGGCCGGTTCGCCGCGGTGAAATGCCCGAGCGCGCCATAGGAGTTCAGCGTGTCGCACCGATGCCCCACCAGCCACAGCAGGATATCGAAATCATGGCATGCCTTGGCCAGGATCATCGGGCTGCTCTGGTCCAGCCGGCGCCAGTTGCCGCGGACATAGCTGTGGGCAAAGTGCCAGTAGCCGATCTGCTCGGTATGACGGATCGTCTGCAGCGTGCCGATCACGCCGCGCTGCAGCAGCTCCTTCATGCGGGCGAAGAAGGGCGTGTATCGCAGCACATGCGCGACCGTGATGTCGGCCTGCGCCTTGCGGGCGGCGTCCAGCAGCATCAGCACGTCGGCCTCGGTCGGACAGATCGGCTTTTCCAGCAGGATGCACGCGCCGTGCGCGATGGCGGCCAGTGCGGGACGCAGGTGCAGCGCGTCGGGGGTTGCGATGATGATCGCGTCCAGGTCGGGTTCGTTGGCCAGCAGCGCCTCCCACCCGGAGTACAGGTGATCCGCCTCGATGCCGTGCTGCAGGCCGGCGTCACGCAGCCGGTCGACCCGCGGGTCCGCGATCGCCACCACGCGCGCCAGGTCGGGACGGCGCATCATGTAGGTGCCATAGGCGCCGATGCCGCGATTGCCGGCGCCCAGGATACCGACGCGCACACGGTGCTGGCTCAGGGTTTGACCCATGATCTGTCTCCTTCGTCCCGGTTGCGATGGATGGATGGTCAGCCCGAGGCCGGCGGCACGGCCTCCAGCGCCGCGATGAAGGTGCGGCAGAAGATGGCGGCGGATGACGACCGTATCCCCGCCAGCAGAGAGGCATGCCGAGCCTGGCGTTCGGGAAGGGGCATGGCGAGGGCGAGGTGCATGGCGTCGGCGATCTCGTCGGCATCGAACGGATTGACCACCAGCGCGTCTGCCATCTCCTCGGCCGCGCCGGCGAAGCGCGAGAGGATCAGCACGCCGGGATCAGCGGGGTTCTGCGCGGCCACGAACTCCTTCGCCACCAGGTTCATCCCGTCCCGCAGCGGCGTCACCACCCCCAGCCTCGCAATCCGGTAATATCCCGCCAGTGTCGCTCGGCCGACCGCGCGGGTGATGTAGCGGATCGGCGTCCAGTCCGCCTCGGAATATCGCCCGTTGACGTCACCGACCTTGCGATCGAGTTCGCGGTGCAGCGCCCGATAGATCGCCAGCTCCTCGCGCGATGGTGCCGCGATCTGCAGGAAGGTGACGCGCTGGCGATGCTCGGGGTAGCGGGCGAACAGCTGCGCGACGGCCTGCAGCCGGTTCGGCAGGCCCTTGGCATAGTCCAGCCGGTCGACGCTGATCGCGAGCGGACGACCGGCCAGGCTGGCCGCCAGGCGGGTCGGGGCAACGCGTGTCACCGCGCGGGACGCGGTGGCGGTGAAGGCGGCGACATCGATGCCGATCGGATCGACGACGGTCCGCACGCGGCGGTCGCCGTGCATGAAGCTGCCGTCGCTGTCGGGCTGGATGTGCAGCATGTCGGTGATGCAGTGCAGGAAGGCGGCGCGGTAGTCGGCGGTGTGGAACCCGATGACATCGCAGGCGCACAACCCGGTCAGGATCTCGACCGCGCGCGGCAGCACCGCAAGGATCGGCGGCGGGGGAAACGGGGTATGCAGGAAGAAGCCGATGCGCTGGCGGGCGCCCCGCGCGCGCAGGGCTTCGCCGACCAGAAGCAGCTGATAGTCGTGAATCCAGACCAGGTCATCGTTGCGCAGCAGCGGCGCGAGGGCGGCGGCGAAGGCCTGGTTCACCGCGCGGTAGCCGGCATATTCGTCCTGCTGGAAAGCCACCTGCCCCAGCCGGTACAGCAGCAGCGGGTACAGGGCACCGTTGGCGAAGCCGCTATAGAACCGCCGGTAATCCGCCTCGGTGATGTCGATCGTCGCGTATGTGACGCCGTTCGCCTGCTGCTGCGTCGGCTGCTGGCCGGCGTCCGGGGATCGGCGCCCGCTCCAGCCGAACCACAGGCTGCCCGGGGTGACGGCATCGGCCAGCGCGACGGCAAGCCCGCCGGCGGCCGGATTGCGGTCACCGGGGATCGGCACCCGGTTTGAAACGACAACGAGACGAGACATCATGGCAGTCCTGTCAAATCGCCCGCATATGCGCGCAGAAATTCAAGCCCGTGTCTGAAAAGGCGTCCGACCGGGCGTGTGGAATGGCCAGGCACTTCGAGTCAGAAAGGGGCATTGGCGGTGAATTTCAACCCTTGACTTCAAGCCGTGGCGTCCTGGCATCGACAATGATTTGATCGATTGAAAGAAAACGGCGGATGGAATGATCCGTATTGTTCAGAGACATGCGGATATGGCGCGCGGGCGATCGGCACGCTCCGATCCCGCCGGATCGACAATCAGCGGTTGAGCTTCCGGCGCGGGCGCGCCACAGTGGGGTCGACCCTGAGGGGTCGACCCTGGCCGGACCAGCCGGCCGCGACGGTGACAACGAAAGGTGCCGCGATGCGCAAGACCACCCTGACCGCCCTTGTCCTGATGTCCATGGCGGTGCCTGTCTCGGGCGCCTTCGCGCAAGGCGCCACGACCCCGGCTATCCCGCGCGTACCTGCCGAGGTGAAGTCGGCGACGATCATGGGCTATTCGGCGGGGGAGCTGATCACCGTGTCCGCCGGCGCGCTCGCGGGTGCGATCGTCGGGCGGATGATGGCAATCATCTACGTGCTCTGGGCAGCATGGCTGTGCACATTCGGGCTTCGCCTCCGTCCACGGATTTCGGCACCTCCAGTTGTCCCAACGTTCATTACTCGCTTGCCGTCTTGGTTGCAGCGCGGCCTACTGGGGGTGCACGAGGGGACATGGCACGAGTGGGTCGACGATGATCTGCCGCCCCACCACTTCGACGGCAAGTACGACCCCACCACGTTTCGCACTCACGGCTTCTTAG
>CAYZKM010000307.1:0-6182 GCA_964478525.1 uncultured Bifidobacterium sp. | reverse complement strand
CCAACCATACCTTCCGCCGCCTGTTCCGGGGCGAGACCATCGGCGGCAGCGAGGGCCTGGGCGTGCGCGACGTGACGCTCCTGTTCACGGATCTCAAGAGCTCGACCGCGCTGTACGAGCGCATCGGCGACCTGCGCGCGTTCACGCTGGTGCAGCGCCACTTCGAGCGGCTGGGCGCGGTGGTCCGCCGCTTCATGACCGAGCGGAACATTCCGGTCGAGGTCATCGCGCAACGCCGCCACGGCGACTGCCTGCGCGCCGCGGTCCCGTGGGACGGACCCGCCGGCAACGCGGGCGGCAATATCGTTCTGATGGGGCATCGGGATACCGTCTTCCCCGATGGCGAAACGACCGCCCGGCCATTCACCATCAAGGACGGCATCGCCTATGGCCCCGGCGTGGCCGACATGAAGGCGGGCCTGGTGATGAACTGCTTCGTCCTGGCCGCCTTCGCGCAATTCGGCGGCGCCCCCGCCCCGCTGGTCGGGCTGTTCACCGGCGACGAGGAAATCGGCTCCCCCGAAGGCCGCGCGGTGATCGAGGCCGAGGCACGGCGCGCCCGCGTGGTGTTCAACAGCGAACCGGGCCGGGTGTCGGGCAATGTCGTCACCGGGCGCAAGGGCGGCGTCTTCATGGCATTCCGCATCACCGGCAAGGCCGCCCATTCCGGCGGCAACTTCACCGACGGCATCAGCGCGATCGAGGAGCTGGCGCGCAAGGTGCAGGCGATCCACGCGCTGACCGACCTGCAGCGCGGCATCACGCTGAATGTCGGCCTGGTCAGCGGCGGGCAGAGCGTGAACACCGTCGCCCCCTGGGCCGAGGGACAGATCGACCTGCGCTATGTCGATCCCGCCGACAAGGACGACCTGATGGCGCGGATCGGCGCCATCATCGACCACAGCTTCGTGCCCGGCACCCGCGCCACGATGACGGTGAAAGGGGAGTTCCTGCCCCTGACGCAGACCCCGGCGGCGAAACGGCTGTTCGAGCTGTATGTCGATGCCGCCGCCGCGACCGGCTTCCACACGGATGGGGAGTTCACCGGCGGCTGCGCCGATTCCGGCTTCACCGCCGCGGCCGGCGCGCCGACGATCTGCGCCGTCGGCCCGGTCGGCGGCAAGGCACACAGCCCCGAGGAATTCCTGCGGATCGATTCGATGGTGCCGCGGGCGCAGGCCTGCGCGCGGGCGATCCTGCGCCTGGAACAGACAGGGCTGTAGCCAGGCCTGGCTCGGCCCCTCTGGCTCGGCCCCCTTTTGCCTGACCGCTCCTCGGGTCAGCCCCGCACGCCCGTGCCACCGATGCCGCGCTCGGCCCTGCGCCCGATCACGCATACGCCTGCCTGGGACGCAGCCGGGTTCGGATGATGTTGCATGAGCATCGTCTTCCTCCTTGGCCATTCGGGGTCCGGATTCCGGAATGCAACGGAACCCAGGCACCGCGGACAAATTGGATAATAACGGGACAATGCTCGAAATATACGGTTACTGTTCCGAGGCAATTCTCATAGTAAAAGCGTGGTTAATTTTGATATTTCCCGGATGGATTTTCCGGATTTTCCCCCTCCGTTCCCGGATGCCGGCCGCACCCCTCGCCGTCATGGCGGTATTCCAGCGTGTACGGGCCGATCCGCACCTCTCCGCCCGCCGCCAGGGTCACCGTGCCGTCGACGCGCGCGCCGTCGACATAGGTGCCGTTGGTCGATGACAGGTCCGTCAGCTGCACGGCATCGCCCACCACCTCCACCTGGCAATGGGCACGCGAGACCGACCCGTCAGCCAGCAGCACCTGCGCGGGACGGACGCGCCCGATCACGGTGGGCACGTCCGACAGCAGGATGCGCCCGGCCGCCTCGGGCGGGTCGGTGATCTCCAGCCAATGCTCGACCTGCGGTGCCTCGCTGGCCGCGCGGCCGGTCAGTGGCAGCTTCATGCGGATCGTCTGCTCCGCCGGGTCGCCCTCGTCGAAGCTGCGCCGGGGCCAGGCGCCCGCCTGCGTGGCGGTGGGGCCAAGCCGTGACGCGAGTTCGGCCATCTCCACCCCGACCTGCCCCAGCGCCAGGGCGAATTGCGCCGCCGCGGCAGGGGTCAGCGAGACGCGCAGCACCCGCCCGGGATGGCGGGAGAGAAAGCCCTGGCTGATCAGCCACGAGATATGGTCGCGGATGGTCTGGAAACTCTGCCCCGTCTGGTCCAGCACGCCCGCCGCCAGCTGATCCGCCACCAGGCTCGGCTCCACCTCGGCGCCGGCCTCGACCTGGCTCGCATGCTCGATCGCCTGGTGCATCAGCGTCCAGTATGACGTCGCCGTCAGCCGCCGCCGTGCCTCGGCGCGTCGCGCGGGGGAAACCGCCTGGTCCAGCAGGAAACGATCGGCCGCGGCAAGGCAGGCGATCGCATAGGAATCGAAGGCCTGCAGGATGGCGGACCGGTCGCGATCGTTCAGCGCCGCCGGCCCGGCTCCGACACCGGCCATCGCGCACAGATGCTGCGCCACCACCAGCAGATAGGCATCGAACCCTGCCAGCAGTGCCGCCGTCGGCGTGATCAGCGTGCGGCCGCTGATCTTGTCGGTCTCGGGCGAGGCCTGGCACAGCCCCAGGCGCAGGATTTCCTCCACCCGCTCGCGCACGGTGGCATCGTCCAGCAGGAACAGCTCTTTGGTGACGCCATAGATCTGGCGGACCGGCACCCCGCTGCGCCCGCGCGTGCACAGATAGCCGACGATCGCCTGCTGCGCCCGGTTGCTCAGGGCAGGAAAACGCGTGCGCCATTCACGATGCTGCGCCGCCAGCAGGTCGATGATCGCAGGCTCCTGCGCCATGGGCTCCGCTCCAATCAAGGCTCCGCGCACGGCGGGTCCGCCGCAGTGTTTTATGTCTGTCCGTGACGCTGTGAAAGTGTGCAGTTACACAGGACGAACGGTGTATCGTCTGGCGTGACCTCGCCACCCCGGTTTAAGACGGATGTCATGACCGCGCATCCCCTGTCTGTCGTGCCGATCGGGCGCATCGCCACGCCGTGGACATCGATCGGCGACTGTCCCCGAAATGGTCGCCAGCCCGACCCCGCGCCAGTCTGCGTGATCACGATCGATCCCGCCTTCCGGGATGGGCTGGCCAGCCTGGACGGGTTTTCCCACCTGATCGTGCTGTATTGGCTCGATCAGGCCAAGCAACCGCAGATGGTGTTCACCCCGCCATTCGACGACCGGCCCCGCGGCGTGTTCGCCACGCGCGGCCCGCGCCGGCCCAATCCGATCGGGCTGTCGGTGGTGGCATTCGACGGGTTCGACGGACCCGGCCGGCTGAAGGTGCGGTTCCTGGACTGCCTGGACGGCACGCCGGTGATCGACATCAAGCCCTATCTGCCCACCACCGACGCGCAGCCCGATGCGACCATGGGCTGGCTCGATCCGCACGCGACCCGCAACAGCAACACCGGGTGACGATCGTCCCCGCACCATAACCAGGAGTTTCGCATCATGGGTTTCCAGGACGCCATCGTCTCGGGCTTTCGCAACTATGCGACCTTCTCCGGCCGAGCGTCGCGGCCGGCGTATTGGTATTGGGTGCTGTTCACGCTGCTGGGCGGCCTGGTGACGGGAATATGGGACGTGGTCCTGATGTCGGGCACGCAGGTGGCCGAACCGGTCTTCCACCTGGTCACCTTGCTGCCCACGCTCGCCGTGGCGGCGCGGCGCCTGCACGATATCGACCGGTCCGGCTGGTGGCAGTTGCTGTGGCTGATTCCCCTCATCGGCTGGATCATCATGATCGTCTGGCACTGCCGGCCGGGCACGCCGGGTCCCAACCGCTTCGACTGACCCCGGGCGGATGGCCATGATCAGCCGCCTATGCGTGTCGGGCTATCGCTCGTTACGGGACGTGCGGCTGGCGCTGGCCCCGCTGACGGTGGTGACCGGGGCGAACGGGGCCGGCAAGTCCAGCCTGTACCGCGCCCTGCGCCTGCTGGCCGACATCGCGCAGGGCCGCATCATCCAGTCCCTCGCGGTCGAGGGCGGGCTGCCATCGGCGCTGTGGGCGGGGCCCGAGCGGTTCTCCAGCGGGATGAAGGCCGGCACGCAACCGGTGGAGGGCACGCGCCGCCGCGCCCCGGTCAGCCTGAAGCTGGGCTTTGCCGGCGCGGAGTACGGCTATGCCATCGATCTGGGCCTGCCGCCGCCGCTGCAATCCGTGTTCACCCGCGACCCCGAGATCAAGGCCGAGGCGCTGTGGACCGGCACGCTGCTGAGCCGCGCCAGCGGGTTCGCCGAGAGGAACGGGCCGGCGGTGCGGGTGCGGGACAGGAAAGGGGTGTGGCAGCGCGCGATGGACGACCTGCGCCCCTATGACAGCATGGTCACGCATTGCGGCGACCCGCGCGACGGGGCGGAGTTGCTGCAGTTGCGGGAAAGCATGCGGTCCTGGCGGTTCTATGACCATTTCCGCACCGACAGTGACGCCCCTGCCCGCCACCGCCAGGTGGGCACCCGCACGCCGGTCCTGGCCAGCGACGGATCGGACCTGGCCGCCGCCATCGCGACGATCCAGGAAATCGGCGACGGCCGGGAATTGTCGGGCGCGATCGACGATGCGTTCCCCGGCGGGTCGGTGCAGGTCGAGGTCTCGGACGGGTATTTCGAGCTACAGATGACCCAGCACGGGTTGCTGCGCCCGCTGCGCGCCGCTGAATTGTCGGACGGGACGCTGCGCTACCTGCTGCTGGTGGCCGCCCTGCTGACGCCTCGCCCGCCGCCGCTGATGGTGCTGAACGAACCCGAGACCAGCCTGCACCCGGACCTGCTGGCCCCCCTGGCGCGCCTGATCATGCTGGCGTCGGACCGGTCGCAGGTGATCGTCGTGTCCCACGCCGCGATCCTGGTCACCGCCCTGCACCGGGCCGGGGCGCGCCAGATCGTGCTGGACAAGGAACTGGGCGAGACGGTGACCCCCGAGGAGGAGCCGCCGGGCTGGGTGTGGCCGTCGCGGTAGGCGTCCGCGGGCCTAAACGGCTTTCAGGCGATCCAGCGCCTGGCGCACCGGCGGGTCCAGCGTCACCTCGTCCAGATGCGACAGCAGCCCCGCCCGCATGCGCGGGTCCCAGAATTTGCGGATATGGTCCTCGATCCCGTCCACCACCGTTTCCGGCTTCTGGGACGCGAAGAAGCGGCCGATCTGGTTGGCCATGTAGGCGAGTTTCTCAGGCGACATGCTGCACCGGTCCGGCGATGATTCGTTGGGGGCGGGAGAATATCTCGAACCCGTCGGCGCGGGCGATCCCGACCAGGGTGATGCCGGCCTGATCCGCCAGGCTGACGGCCAGCGCGGTGGGCGCCGACACCGCGACGATGATGGTGGCGCCCATGATCGCCGCCTTCTGCACCATCTCGACCGAGACGCGGCTGCTCAGCAGCAGCAGGCCCGAGGCCGGCCTGTCGCCACCCAGCGCCATCGCGCCCGACAGCTTGTCCAGCGCGTTGTGCCGCCCGACATCCTCGCGCAGCATCACCAGCCCGCGCGCGCGGGTCCAGAACCCGGCGGCGTGCATCGCGCGGGTGGTGGCGTTCAGCCGCTGTGCCTGGTGCATCGTCTGGACCGCGGCGACGATCTCCTGCGCCGAGGCCGGTTCACCGGCGCCGACCGGCGGGATCGGGCGGATCGCCTCGGCCAGGCTTTCCATCCCGCACAGCCCGCAGCCGCTGGGCCCGGCGATGCGCCGCTGCCGCCGGGTCAGCGTGTCCGCCCGGTCGGCGGCCAGGTCCATGCGCAGTTCGATCCCGTCGGGCAGAGCCACGATCTCCAGCGCCTCGATCTGTGCGGCATCGGCGACGATGCCTTCCGACAGCGAGAAGCCGATGGCGAAATCGGCAAGGTCGGCGGGCGTGGCCAGCATCACCGCATGGGTGGCGCGGTTGTAGGTCATCGCCACCGGCACTTCTTCCGCCACCATGCGCGGCGCCTCGATGGCCACGCCGCCACGCCAGACGACGCGGCGCAGGCTGCGCGCCGGTGCGGGGATCGCGGGGATGGGGCCGCCGTCCACGCAGCACTACCTGGCGGGCGCGGCTTCGACGCGCCGGCTTTGCGCCGACAGCACCCGGTACTCTTCCTGCCAGCCGGACGGGCCGTTCGACGGGGTCACCTGCACCGCCGTGACCTTGTATTCCGGACAGCTGGT
>CAYZKM010000306.1:0-6204 GCA_964478525.1 uncultured Bifidobacterium sp. | reverse complement strand
AGCCTGGTCCTGGAAGGCGTGTTCGAGGCGTTTCCGACGCTGAAGGTCGTGCTGATCGAGGGCGGCTTCGCCTGGGCGCCGACGCTGGGATGGCGGCTGGACAATCACTGGGCGAAGATGCGCGACGAGGTGCCGCATCTGAAGCGCAAGCCGTCCGAATACATGAAGACCAATCTGTGGTACGCGACACAGCCGGTCGAGGAACCCGAACACCCCGAGGATCTGCGCCGCATCTTCGACTGGATCGGCTGGGACCGGATGCTGTACTCCAGCGATTATCCGCACTGGGACTTCGACGATCCGCACCTGGCCTTCCGCTTCCAGATGACGGAGACCGAGAAGCGCCGGCTGTTCCGCGACAACGCGCTGGATGTCTATACGTTCCTATAGATATCGCCGGCGGCGCCGTCCCTACCCCCCGTTCAGCCGCGACAGCGCCGCCAGCACCGCATCCCCCATCCCCGCGGTCGACACCACCGGCCGATCCCCCGCGCGGATGTCCGCGGTGCGCACCTGCGCCAGCGCCTCGCTGACCGCACGGTCCAGCAACCCGGCATCGGCCTCGGTCCCCAGGGAGTGGCGCAACGCAAGGCCCACGCTCAGGATCGCCCCGATCGGATTGGCGATGCCCTTGCCGGCGATGTCGGGCGCGCTGCCATGCACCGGTTCATACAGCGCCCGCCGCCGCCCCGCCGCGTCGCGCGCGCTGAATGACGCCGACGGCAGCATCCCCAGCGATCCCGTGATCATCGCCGCGCAATCGGACAGGATGTCGCCGAACAGGTTGTCGGTCACGATCACGTCGAACTGGCGGGGATCGCGCACGATCTGCATCGCCGCGTTATCGACGTACAGATGGTTCAGCGCGATATCGGAAAACTCCGCCCCGTGCAGGCGGATCACCTCCTCGCGCCACATCACGCTGCTTTCCATCACATTGGCCTTGTCGATCGAGGTCAGCCGCCCCGACCGGGCGCGCGCCAGTTCGAAGGCAACGCGCGCCACCCGTTCGACCTCGTCGGATGTATAGACCTGCGTGTTGATGCCGCGCCGGCGCCCGTCAGCCAGCGTCTCGATCCCGCGCGGGGTGCCGAAATAGATCCCGCCGGCCAGTTCGCGGACGATGATCATGTCCACGCCCTGGATCACCTCGCGCTTCAGGCTGGATGCATCCATCGTCGCCGGATGCGCGAAGACCGGGCGCAGATTGGCGAACATGTCGAATTCCCGGCGCAGGCGGCGCAGCCCGCCCGCCGCCTGCATGGCGGGCGGCATCGCGTCGATCTCGGGCCCGCCGGCGGCGCCGAACAGGATCGCATCGGCCTCGCGCAGCGTCTGCAGTGTGGCATCGGGCATCGGCGTGCCCAGCCTGGCATAGGCCGACGGGCCGGATGGCGGGCAGGAGATGTCCAGCGGCACCGCCCGTTTCGTTGCGAACCATTCGGCGACCCGGACCGCCTGCGCGGTCACCTCGGGGCCGATACCGGTGCCGGGCATCACCGCCACGCGCCGCAGATTTCCGCTCATGAACCATCCCCCTGCCTTGCGCCGACATTAGAGCGCTTTCCGGCTGACCGTAAACGGTCGGCGCGCGCTATGTCATTGTCTGATCGCATCATTAACACGCTGTTACGGTTCCGCTCAGCGTGATCATGCTCCAGCGCGGGACAGGGGGCGTATCCAGGCAGCGTCCGGTCAGAAGCGGTAGCCGATACCCGCGCCCACCACCAGCGGGTTCAGCGCGGTATGGGCACGGATCGCACCGTTCACGCTGGCCGAGGTGTTCACGAAGATCTGCTTCACATCCAGGTTCGCGAACCAGTGGCCCGAGAAGTTGTAGTCGAAACCGGCCTGCACCGCCGCGCCGACATTGCTGGTCATCGCCAGCGAGTTGATGCCGCTGGCCGGACTGGTACTATAGAAGAACGATACGTTCAGGCCGACGCCGACATAGGGGCTGAACCGCTCCTTCGGCATGAAGTGATACTGCAGCAGCAGGGTCGGCGGCAGGACCCAGGTGCTGCCCACCTTCACGCTGCCGCCAAGCACCGAATTGTTGGCATACAGATTGTGCTTGGTCGTCGCCGCGATCAGTTCCAGCGCGATATTGTCGGTGAGGAAGTAGGAGAAATCGACTTCCGGCGCCACCGCGTTCGAGGTACCGACCTTGCCGCCGATCACATCGATCGAGCTTGATGAATTCAGCGGAATCACCCCGATCACGCGCCCGCGGATCATCCAGGTATTCGCCGCCTTGCCGACCGGTGCGTCGTCCGCGACCGGCGCCGGGGCAGCCGCGGCCACGGCAGCACCGCTCTGTGCCGAAGCCGGAACGGCCGCCACCAGGGCACCAAGCAGAGTTGTAGCAAGCAGAAGATGTTTCATCGTCATTCCCCGGCGTCGGTGACGTTGCGATCGTCATCCGCGCGAGATTGCGCGGTGACGGCAGGGAACCATCGCGGGGGTCGGGGTACCTTGATACAGATCAAACCATTCGGGCGAATACATCAAGCCCACAGCCACTGTGGCTATCCAGCAACAAACGCGCTGTTCAGCAGCCATTGCCGCGCACCGAGAACGATCGCACCACGCCCTCCTGCACCGCCACCGTCGTCTCGCACGCCCAGGTCACGATCTGCGGCGGAAACCCGCCATAGCCCCAGAACCCCGCGCCATAGAACGGCGTCGGCGCGATCACGTCGGTACGCTGCTCGTCATAGGCCAGGAACCGCGTTCCCCCCGTCTCGAACGAGCGGGTCGGCACGCCCATCGACATCACCAGCTCCGATTCAGGACGGCCGACGAAGCGGTTGAGGTAATCGATGCGCGCCTGCATCGTATTCGCGCAGCCGGTAACAAAGACAACGATCAGCAACAGGACAATGCGGCGCATCGGCGTGATCTCCGGAATGTCCGACCTTCTACACCAGATCGTCGGGCGGCAGCCACAGCACCTGCCCGATGCGCTCGGCGCCGGCAGCCAGCATCGCCAGCCGGTCGAACCCCATCGCGATGCCGGCGGATGCGGGCATCCCATGCGCCAGCGCGGCCAGGAATGCCTCGTCCATCGCCCAGTCCGGGCCGTACAGCGCGTGACGCCGAGCACGATCGGCCTGGAAGCGGGCGCGCTGTTCGGCTGGGTCGGTCAATTCGACGAACGCATTGGCCAGTTCGATCCCGCAGACGAACAGCTCGAACCGCTCGGCCACCCGCGGATCGGCCGGATCGCGGCGAGCAAGAGCCGCCTGCGCCGCCGGCCAATGCGTCAGGAAGGTCGGATGATCGCGCCCGAGATGCGGCTCGATCCGGTCCAGCAGCAGGCGGAAGAACAGGTCTTCCCAGGTCTCGCCGTCGCGCAGGCGCACCCCGGCGGCACCGGCCAGCGCCGGCGCGTCGTCGGCGGTCGCCAGCACATCGGCCCCGACATGGCGGCGGAACGCCTCGGCCACCGTCAGCCGCTCGATCCGCGACAGGTCGGTGGCGATGCCCCGGCAGGCCACCACCGGCGCCAGCACGGCGCGCAGCAGGGCGGTGGTTTCCGCGATCAGGGCGTCCATGTCCGCGCCGGGGCGGTACCATTCCAGCATGGTGAACTCGGGCGCGTGCAGAACGCTCCCCTCGCCGTTGCGCCAGACCCGGGCGAACTGGAAGATCGGGCCGGCGCCGCCGACCAGCAGCTTCTTCATCGCGAACTCGGGGCTGGTATGCAGCCACAGCCGCTCCTGCCGCCCGTCCGGATGGGCGCGCGTGGTGGCGAAGGGGCGCAGATGCACCTCCTCGCCCGGCGCGGCCACCGCGCAGGGAGTCTCCACCTCCTGGTATCCGGCCCGGTCGAAGAAATCGCGGGTCGCGCGGGTCAGACTGGCGCGCCGGCGCAGGAACGGCAGGCGCCCGGCCAGGCTCTCGGGGTGCCAGGTGGGATGGGGCATGGGCAGGCTGTAGAGCGTTTTGTGCGCCGACGGAACCGGGCAATGGAACCGCCGGCGATAGGCGCGTATGAAGCGGGCGATGGATCAAGGACTCCCCCCCGGCCGGACCACGCTGCGCGATGTCGCGGCCTTGCAGGCGGCCGGGCTGACCGCGCCCGCCGACCGCGCCGCCCTGGATGCGGTGGGCGCGCGCTATGCCGTCGCGGTCCCGGCGGCGATGCAGGCGCTGATCGCCCGGGCGGATGATCCGATCGGGCTGCAATTCATCCCCGACCCGTCCGAGACCATCGTCGCCCCGCACGAGCGCGCCGACCCGATCGGCGATGACGCGCTGTCGCCGGTCAAGGGCGTGGTCCACCGCTATGCCGACCGCGCGCTGCTGAAGCCGCTGCTGGTCTGCCCTGTCTATTGCCGGTTCTGCTTCCGCCGCGAGCATGTCGGCCCCGATGGCGGACTGCTGACGGATGCCGAGCTGGACGCCGCCTATGCGTGGTTCCGCGCCCATCCGGCGGTGCAGGAGGTGATCCTGACCGGGGGTGACCCGCTGATGCTGTCGCCCCGCCGGCTGGGCGCGATCGTGGCGGCGCTGGCCGCGATCCCGCATGTCCGGACGCTGCGTATCCACACCCGTGTGCCGGTGGCCGATCCCGCCCGGGTGACGGATGCGCTGGCCGCGGTGCTGGATACCGACCTGTCGACCTGGGTGGCGGTGCATGCCAACCATGCGCGGGAGTTCACGCCCGATGCGCGGGCGGCGCTGCGGCGCATCCGGCGCGTGGGCGTGCCCCTGCTGGGCCAGTCGGTGCTGCTGCGCGGGGTGAACGACAGCGCGGCGGCGCTGGAGGCGCTGTTCCGCGCCATGCTCGCCGCCGGGGTGAAGCCGTACTACCTGCACCAGCTGGACCCCGCCCCGGGTACCGCGCGGTTCCATGTGCCGGTCGCGGAAGGCCAGCGCCTGCTGCGCGCGCTGCGCGGGCGGGTCAGCGGGCTGGCCTGGCCGACCTATGTGCTGGATATCCCGGGCGGACACGGCAAGGTGCCGGTCGGGCCGGACTACCTGCAGGGCGACGGCACGGTGCGCGATCCCGCCGGGGTGGCGCGCGCCATGGTACCCGCCCCCCGATAAGCACCGCTACTTCCTGCGGAACGCCTGCTCGGCCCGCACCGCCGCCTCGACCGCCGCCAGGGCGTGGTCGATATCGGCGTCGGTATGGGCGGCCGAGATATAGAACTTGGTGTCCCCCTTCATCACGCCGTGCTGGCGCAGCGTCGCGTTGAACCGGCGCAGCGCATCGGTATCCTGGCGCAGCGTGTCGCGATAATTGGCGACCTCGCCCTGGACGAACATCGCGTCGAACAGCACCGGCATCCCCACCACCCGGGCCGGCAGCCCGGCCTCGCGCAGCATCCCCGACAGCCCGTCCATCAGCCGCTGGCCGGCGGCGAAGGCGCGGTCGTACACGCCGGGCTGGCGCAGCACGTTCAGCGTCGCCAGCCCGGCGACCGACGCGACCGGATTGCCCGACAGCGTGCCGATCTGCGGCAGCACGTCGTCACCGACCTCGGCCCGGTCGAAATGGCGCATGATGTCGGCCCGCCCGCACACCGCGGCCAGGGGGAAGCCGCCGGCGACGATCTTGCCCAGCGTGCAGATGTCCGGAATGACCCCGTAATATTCCTGCGCCCCGCCATAGGCGAAGCGGAAGCCGGTGACGATCTCGTCGAAGATCAGCGGGATGCCGCATTCGGCCGTCACCTCGCGCAGCGCGCGCAGGAAGCCGGGCGCGGGCGGGATCAGGCGCTGGAACGGCTCGACGATCACGCCGCCCAGCTCGTCGGCATGCTCGCGGATCATCGCCACCGCCAGCGCCGCGTCGTTGAACGGGGCGACCAGCACCTCGTTCTGCAGGCTGCGGGGAATCCCGGGCGAATCGGGCACCGGGACCGGGAAGTTGGCGAGCCGCTTCGGCGCCAGGCTCATCAGCGCGTAGTCGCTCATGCCGTGGTAGCCGCCCTCGAATTTCAGGATCTTCTCGCGGCCGCGATAGGCGCGGGCCAGCCGCATCGCATAGGCGTCGGCCTCGGTGCCGGAGGAGCAGAAGCGGACCTGGTCGGCGCAGGCCACGGCGTCCACGATCGCCTCGGCCAGCAGGATGCCGTGCTCGTTGTTGGCGAAGAAGGTGAAGCCGCGGGCGACCTGGGCCTGGACGGCGGCGGTCACGTCGGGGTGGCAGTGGCCGAGGAACATCGGCCCGGAGCCGAGCAGGAAGTCGAC
>CAYZKM010000305.1:0-6227 GCA_964478525.1 uncultured Bifidobacterium sp. | reverse complement strand
GTCGCCACGGCTTCGACTTCCAGAACCTGCATCGCAACAAGCGCGCGATCACCCTGAATTTGAAGTCGCCCGAAGGTCATGCCGCCTTCATGAAGCTGGCGAAGACGGCGGACGTGATCCTGGAGAACATGCGGGCCAATGTGAAGCATCGGCTGAAAGTCTCCTACGACGATGTGAAGGCGGTGAATCCGCGCATCGTCTATGGCAGCATCTCGGGCTTCGGGCAGGATGGTCCCTATGGTCCCCGCGCCGGTGTCGATCAGATCGCCCAGGGCATGGGCGGGCTGATGACCATCACCGGCGAGCCTGGCCGCGGGCCGATGCGCGTCGGTATTCCCATCGACGACCTGACGGCCGGCAACCTGCTCGCCCTTGGATGCATGATGGCGTTGTGGGATCGGGAGAAGACCGGCGTCGGGCGCTGGGTGACGACCTCGTTGCTGGAAGCGCAGATATTCATGCTGGATTTCCAGGCCAGCCGCTGGCTGATGGAAAAGGAGGTTGCGGGCCAGGCCGGCAACGACCATCCGACGGGCATTCCGACCGGCGTGTTCCCGACCGCGGATGGCCATATCAACATCGCGGCGTCGTCGTCTCGCGTGTTTACCCGCTTCTGTGAGGCCATCGAGAGGAAAGACTGGCTGGAGCGGGACGATTGGAAGACGCAGGTCGGCCGCAGCAAGGACCGCAAGGCGATCAATGCCGCGATCGGCGAGATCACCAAGACCAAGCCATCCAACCACTGGATCGAACTGTTCGAGGCGAACGGGATTCCCTGTGGGCCGATCTACACGATCGACCAGGTGTTCGCCGATCCGCAGGTCAGGCACCTGGGCATGGCGACGACGATGAAAAGCCCGTTTGTCGGCGAAGCGGAGGTCGTTGCCTCGGCCATCAACATCTCGGGCTATGACAAGGGCATCCGGATGTATACGCCCGACCCTGGCGAGCATCAGGACGAGATCATGAAGTCGGTCGGCTATACCGACGCCGAGATCGCCGAGCTGCGCAAGAAGGGAGTGATCTGATGCTGGAATCGACCGGCACGACCGCTTTCGCCAATGGCAAGATGCTGGCGGCGAAGAAGGATGGGATCGGCTTCATCACCTTCAACCAGCCTGAAAAGCGCAACGCCATGTCCATGGAGATGTGGCTTGGGCTGGGCGAGATCCTGACGGAGTTCGAGGCGGACAATTCGGTCTGCTGCGTCGTCATGAGTGGCGCGGGGGACAAGGCGTTCGTTTCCGGCGCCGACATCAGCCAGTTCGCCAAGAACCGGAACAACGCCGAAGCCCAGAAGGAGTACGACCGGATCACCGGCATCGGCCGCGAGACGTTCCATAATTTCTCGAAGCCTGTCATCGCCAGGATCCACGGGTTCTGCATGGGTGGCGGGCTTGCGATCGCGATGGCGACCGACCTGCGGATCGCGACGCCGGATTCGCAGTTCGGCATCCCCGCGGCACGGCTGTCGATCGCCTATGCGCCGGACTCGGTGCGCAAGCTGATCGACCTGGTCGGGCCGGCGCATGCGCGGATGATCCTGTACACCGCACGGCGGATCGATGGGCACGAGGCGGAGCGGATCGGGCTGATCAACCAGTGCGTCCCGCTGGAGGATCTGGACAACACCGTCATGGAGATTGCCCGCACCATCGCCGAGAACGCGCCGCTGTCCGTCAAGGCCTCGAAGCTGACGATCAACGAGATGCTGAAGGACGAAAGTGCCCGCAACCTGGCTGCCATCCGGGAGATCGGCGAGGTCTGCTTCAACAGCGCCGACTACAAGGAAGGTCGTACCGCCTTCATGGAAAAGCGCCGTCCGAAGTTCATCGGGGCCTGACCCTTCCCGGGCGGGCCACCCGGTCCGCCCGTTTGGCGCCGGAAGCTGTCATATTGGCGGGCGGGTTCGGCCCGTGTGCCAAGTGGCTTGACACAAAGCCGAATGCGGCCTTTTTTGCGCACGACGTCGCCGAGCCCTGCTAGGAATGCGGGCGTCGGCTGTAGGGGCGTAGCTCAATTGGCTAGAGCGCCGGTCTCCAAAACCGGAGGTTGGGGGTTCGAGACCCTCCGCCCCTGCCAGCGACGAGGGTGCCATGCCTTTTCATGTCCTATCGATGAGGTCCACTTCGCGTGCCAGTTGAACCGTTAAAATTCCTGCGTGACGTGCGGAGCGAAGTGTCGCGCGTCACGTGGCCCAGCCAGAAGGAAGTGCTGATCACGACCGGCATGGTTCTGGCGATGGCGATTGTTGCTGCGATCTTTTTTTTCCTGGTCGACCAGGCGGTTGCCGCTGTCATGCGGTTGTTGTTGCAGTTTGGTCGCTAGTGGGGCGCAATCATGACTAAACGTTGGTACGTCGTACATGTGTATTCGGGATTTGAGCGAAAGATTGCTCAGCAGATCAAGGAACAGGCGGGTCAGAAGGGCCTGGCCGATCAGTTCGACGAGATTCTGGTGCCGTCCGAAAGCGTGGTCGAGGTCCGCCGCGGCCAGAAGGTAGAGACCGACCAGAAATTCTTCCCTGGCTATGTCCTGGTGCGCATGGAGCTGACCGACGATGCCTGGCATCTGGTCAAGAATACGCCCAAGGTCACCGGCTTCCTCGGTTCCCGCTCCCGGCCGACGCCCATCACCGAGGCCGAGGCCGAACGCATCCTGAAGCAGAGCCAGGAAGGCGTGGAACGTCCGCGGTCGGGCATCATGTTCGAGATCGGGGAGCAGATTCGCGTCGCCGATGGCCCGTTCACCAGCTTCAATGGCACCGTCGAGGAGGTCGACGAAGACAAGGGCCGGGTGAAGGTCAGCGTCTCGATCTTCGGTCGCTCGACCCCGGTCGAACTCGAATACTCGCAGGTCGAAAAGCTCTAGCAATCCTCGTTCGGCCCATTCGGCGGGCCAACCCATCTTGCTCAATCGATCGGCCTCCGCTCAATAGGAGCGAGTGTTCGGATCAGGAGACGCGGGATGGGTGGACGGTTCAACGGGCGGGTGGCGGTCGTCACCGGCGGCACGTCCGGCATTGGCGCCGGCGTTGCGCAACAGCTTGCCGCCGAGGGGGCACGTCTCAGTCTTTGGGACATGGACGAGAAGGCGCTGGCTGCCGCGGCGCTGCACCATACTGTCTGCCTGGATATCACCGACCCGGATGCCGTCCACAAGGCCGCCGCCGATACCGCGGCAGCCCTGGGTACGATCGACATCCTGGTGACGTCGGCGGGTATTACCGGGCCCAATCATCCGACCTGGGACTATCCGGTGGCGGCCTGGGACCGGGTGATCGACGTCAACCTGAAGGGTGTCTTCTACAGCAACCGCGCGGTTGTGCCGTTCATGCAGCGCAACGGCTATGGCCGGATCGTCAACATCGCGTCGATCGCAGGCAAGGAAGGCAATCCCAACGCGTCGGCCTATTCCGCGTCGAAGGCCGGCGTGATCGGCCTGACCAAATCGCTGGGCAAGGAACTCGCCGCGACCGAGATCCGGGTGAACTGCGTCACCCCCGCCGCGGTGAAGACGCCGTTGTTCGCGCAGATGACACAGGAGCAGATCGATTGGATGCTGTCGAAGATCCCTATCGGGCGCTTCGGCGGTATCGATGAGGTGTCGTCCCTGATCTGCTGGCTTGCCAGCGAGGCGTGCAGCTTCTCGACGGGCGCCGTGTTCGACATCTCCGGCGGTCGCGCCACCTACTGAGCGAAGGATGAACCCATGGACACCGCGAACATCGGCTTCATGCCAGCCACCGAACTGGCGCAGCTGATCCGGATAAAGAAGCTCTCGCCCGTCGAGTATATGCAGGCCCTGCTGGATCGCGTGACGACGCTGGAGCCCAAGGTCAATGCCTTTGCGCATCTTGCCGCGGACCAGGCCATGGATGCGGCGCGCAAGGCGGAAGCCGCACTGATGGGTGGCCAGCGCATCGGCCGCTTGCACGGCGTGCCGGTCACGATCAAGGACCTGGCGATCACCAAGGACATGCCGACGCAAAGTGGCAGCCTGATCTTCAAGGACCACCAGCCGACGGAAGATACCCCCGTGGTACCGCGACTGCGCGAGGAAGGCGGGATCATCCTGGGCAAGACGACCACGTCGGAGTTCGGATGGACGGGCGTTTCGCGATCTCCCTTGACCGGCATCACGCACAATCCCTGGAAGCATGGCTACAATGCCGGCGCGTCGTCCGCCGGCGCGGGCGCGGCGGCTGCCGCCGGGTTCGGCCCGCTGCACCAGGGGAGTGACGGTGCCGGCTCGATCCGCATGCCGTCGCATTTCTGTGGCGTGTTCGGGCTGAAGCCGAGCTTCGGGCGGGTACCGTATTATCCGGTGGGAACGGGGGACCTGACATCGCATATGGGCCCGATGACCCGCACCGTGGCGGACAGCGCCCTGATGCTGGAGATCATGGCCGGGCCGCATCCGCTGGACTACACCACGCTGGAAGCTGGGCCGGCCAGCTACCTGGCGCGTCTGCGCGAAGGCATCAAGGGCAAGCGGGTGGCCTACAGCTCTGACCTTGGCGTCGCGCGGGTCGACCCGGAGGTGGCGGCGCTGGTCAAGACCGCGGCCCGGAGATTTTCGGACCTGGGCGCGATCGTGGAGGAAGTGCCTACACCGTGGGCCGCGGCCGGGCCCGAGCTGATCCGCTTCTTCTGGTCGGCGCATATGACCCGCCTGAAGCCGCATCTGGAAAAGTGGGAATCGCAGATGGACCCTGGCCTGGTGGCGTGCATCAAGGCATCGGACAATGTCTCGGTGGCCGACTACCAGGCGGCGCGGGAGCGGAAGATGATCTACATCGCCGCGATTCACCGGTGGTTCGAAGAGTGGGACTTCCTGCTGACGCCATCGGTCTCGATCGCTGCGTTCCCGGCCGAGAAGCTGATGCCGGACCATTGGCCGCACCACGCATGGGACTGGGTCAGTTGGGCGGAATTCTCCTATCCGTTCAACATGTCGTGGAACCCGGCGGCCAGCGTGCCGTGCGGGTTCACGTCCGAGGGCCTGCCCGTCGGCTTGCAGATCGTCGGCCAGCGCTTCGACGATCTGGGGGTGTTGCAAGCCTCGGCGGCGTTCGAGGAAGCAATGCCCTGGGCCGACAAGCGGCCAGTCCTGTCCTGACAGGTCCGGCCCGCCCGCCGCCCCGCCTGGCATCACGGGTCCGATCGCGCTTGCGTCACGTGGCCCAACCGTGATCCAAGCCGTCGGATCATGCATGATTCGGAAGTGACAATGCCTGCCACTCTGCCCGATCCGAACGCGACGGATGAACGGATCCTGATCCTGGACTTCGGGAGCCAGGTCACGCAGCTGATCGCGCGCCGGCTGCGCGAGGCCGGTGTCTACTGCGAAATCTGGCCGTTCAACGCGGATCCGGAGCGTATCCGCACGTTCGGCGCGCGGGCGTACATCCTGTCCGGCGGACCGGCGAGCGTGCACGAGGGGGAGTCGCCGAGGGCGCCGCAGATGATCTTCGAGCAGGGTGTGCCAATCCTGGGCATCTGCTATGGCCAGATGGTGATGTGCGCGCAGCTGGGCGGGGAAACCCAGCCATCCGACCACCGGGAATTCGGCCGGGCCTTCGTCGACATCAATGACGATTGTATTTTGATGGATGGCGTTTGGCACCGTGGCGGGCGTGAGCAGGTGTGGATGAGCCATGGGGACCGCGTGGTGCGCCTGGCCCCTGGCTTCCGTCCTGTCGCGTCCAGCGAAGGCGCGCCGTTCGCGATCTTCGCCGACGACGATCGTCGGTTCTATGGGCTGATGTTTCATCCGGAGGTCGTGCACACGCCGCACGGTGCGCAACTGCTACGCAACTTCGCCTACAAGGTCGCCGGCTTGTCGGGCAGCTGGACGATGGGTGGTTTCCGCCAGGCGGAGATCCAGAAGATCCGGGACCAGGTCGGCACGTCGCGGGTGATCTGCGGCCTGTCGGGCGGTGTCGATTCATCGGTTGCGGCGGTCCTGATCCACAACGCCATCGGCGATCAGCTGACCTGCATCTTCGTCGATCACGGTCTGCTGCGACAGGGCGAAGCGGATGACGTGGTGGCAACGTTCCGGGATAGGTTCAATATCAAGCTGGTGCATCGTGATGCATCCGATCTGTTTCTGGCCGCGCTGGACGGGGTAACCGATCCGGAATTGAAACGGAAAACGATCGGCCGGTTGTTCATCGAGGTGTTCGAGGAAGAGGCGAACAAGATCGGCGGCGCGGAGTTTCT